>JAHWJV010000064.1 GCA_019348265.1 Gemmatimonadota bacterium | reverse complement strand
CACTCGACGAGCTCGTTCTTCGCCTGCTGCCCAGCAGGCGCGGTGCTGGCCGCCTCCGGCGCGGCCATCCCCTCGCCGGCTTTAGCCGCGTAATCCTTCACTGTTCGTCTCCATGTGATCGATCGCTCGGTGGGTGCCCCGGCCGCCCCGGGCCGCAAAGCTTACACGCCATGAATGCGGAAGATCCGCAGGCTTCGGTCGTCAGTCGTCAGTCGTCAGTCTCGGTCGCTCTGCACGATCAGGACAGGTGCGGCCGGGGGGCGGATGATCGACCACGCCGCCCAAAGACCGAGGACCGAAGACTGAAAGACTGACGACTGACGACTGACGACCGAAGTCTCCTTCACCCGTAATAATCCGGCGCGTTGCCCGGCTTCCACTTGATGTTGCACCCGATGGAGGGGCGCTGATCGGTCGAAGGGGCGCGTCCTTCCAGAAGCGCGTCGAGGGCGCCGCGTAGATCATTCCCCGTGACGGGGACGTCTGTCCCGGGCCGGCTGTCGTCGAATTGACCGCGGTATACTAGGCCTCGCTGCTCGTCGAATAGGAAGAAGTCGGGCGTGCACGCCGCTCTGTACGCTTTGGCGACGCTCTGGGTTTCGTCCAGCAGGTACGGGAAAATATAGCCGGCCTCGTCCCGCTCCTGCTGCATCCCTGCGGGCCCGTCCTGCGGATACTGCTCGACGTCGTTCGAGGCGATGGCGACGGTGGCGAGCCCGCGCGGCTGGTAATCGCGCGCGAGCTGCGCGATCTCCGCCCGGAGATGCCGCACATACGGGCAATGGCTGCAGATGAACATGACCAGGAGCGCCTTCGACGCCCAGAAATCGTCGATGCAGACGGTCTGCCCATCGAGGTTCGGTAGCGAGAACTGCGGGGCCGTGGTCCCCAGCGCGAGGTCCATCGTGGAACTGGTAGCTGCCATGACTTCTCCTGTGGTTGTTCGCGTCGCGCCAAGGTCGGCCCGTAGCACCGGAAGGATCGGACCAGCTCTTACGAAACGTGCAGATCTGGCGATAACGGAGCAACTGTGCGTCGGGGCTCCGGCAGCCACCACGCGAGAGCACTCGCGAGGGCCCCGCCTGGCGGTCGGGCGCTTTCAAGCGTGGGCCGGGCCTGGAGGTCAGTGTGCCTGCGCTGCCAGGAACGCGGATTGCACCGCCGGCGGGCCCGAGCGTACGATGTACGATCGGAGCCCGCCTCAACAGGCCCAGTCGCTGCCGGCATGAAGCTCGTCATCTTCGGTCTCACGATCACCTCATCGTGGGGGAATGGTCACGCGACGCTCTGGCGCGGGCTCTGCCGCGCGCTGATTCGGCGCGGGCACGACGTCGTGTTCTTCGAGCGCGACGTTCCCTATTACGCCACGAATCGCGACCTCCACGAGCTTCCGGGCGGAGCGCTGCACCTTTACTCCAGTTGGGATGAGGTGCGCTCGCTCGCCCAGCGCGAGCTGGAAGGCGCCGAAGTCGCCATCGTCACCTCGTACTGCGTCGATGGCGTCGATGCGAGCGAGCTGGTGCTCTCTTCGGCGGTGCCGGTGCGCGCCTTCTACGATCTCGACACGCCGGTCACGCTGGACGCGCTGCGAACCGGCGAGCCTGTCTCCTACATCGGTGCGCGCGGGCTCGCGGACTTCGACCTGGTCCTGAGCTACACCGGCGGGGGGGCGCTCGAGGAGCTTCGCACCCGACTCGGAGCTCGCCGCGTCGCGCCGCTCTACGGGCACGTCGACCCGGAGATCCACGCCCCCGTGGCGCGGACGGACCATTACGCCTGCGACCTCTCCTACCTGGGGACGTACGCCGCGGACCGGCAAGCCACGCTGGAGACGCTCTTCATCGACCCCGCGCGCCGGCTGCCGGACCACCGCTTCATGATCGGCGGGGCGCAGTACCCGAGCGACTTCCCGTGGGTGCCGAACATTTTCTTCCGCCGCCATCTCCCGCCCGATCTGCACCCCGCCTTCTATTGCTCGTCGCGCATGACGCTGAACGTCACGCGTCGTGCGATGGCGGAGATGGGCTACTGCCCTTCAGGTCGCCTCTTCGAAGCAGCGGCGTGCGGCGTGCCGATCCTCAGTGACCGGTGGGAGGGGCTGGACGCCTTCTTCACGCCAGGCGAGGAGATCCTCCTCGCCGGGGCGACCGAGGAGACCGTGGCGGCTGTGCTCCTGTCGGACGCGGAGCTGGAGCGCATCGGCCGCGCGGGTAGGGAGCGCGTGCTGGCCGAACACACCTCGGATCGACGCGCCGAGGAGCTCGAGGAGCTACTCTCCACCGCCGTCGCCGGCGATCCGCCGGAGCGTTCGCGGCGCGACGCGCCCGCGCTGGAGGTCTGAGCCATGTGGGGGATCATACCAGCTGCGGGGGCCGGCAGCCGCATTCAGCCGCTCGCCTTCTCCAAAGAGCTCCTCCCGGTGGGCAGCCGAGTCACCGACGGAGTAGAACGGCCCCGCGCCGTGAGCGAGTATCTCGTGGACCGGATGATCCGGGCCGGCGCCGACAAGATCTGCTTCGTCATCTCACCCGGGAAATCCGACATCCTCGAGTACTACGGCGGCACCGTCGGTTCGACGTCGCTCTGCTACGTGGTTCAGCCGCGCCCGGCCGGCCTCTGCGATTCCATCTTCCGCGCCGTCCCCCTGATCTCACCCGACGAGCGCGTCGTGGTCGGCCTACCGGACACCATCTGGTTTCCCGAGGACGGTCTCTCCACCCTCCCGCCGGACCTCCTGTCTTTCCTGCTCTTCCCCGTCGATCGTCCGGAGTTCTTTGACGCCGTCGTCATGGACGACGCGGAGCGCGTGAGGGAGATCCAGGTCAAGCAGCCCGGGGCGCAGTCGAACTGGATCTGGGGAGCCTTCGGAATGCCCGGCCGTGTCCTCCATGAGCTGCACGCCCTCTGGACCGCCCGAGGCCAGCAGGACGAGTACGTGGGCACCCTGGTGAACGCCTGGCTCCAGGCCGGCGGCGACGCCCGCGGCGTTCGCACCGGCGAGGCGTACGTCGACGTGGGAACGCTGCATGGGTACAGAGAGGCGATCAGGCTGCTGGAAACTGCTAACTTTCAATTTTGAATTCAATGGTTAATCGACCGACGCACGACATCGGAGCTATCTGCTGTGGCGGTCATTTTAAAATTCAACATTTATAAATTCAGAATTTCTTTTCCATGCGCATTCTGATCTTTGCTCATTCTCTCGTCAGCGACTGGAACCATGGCAACGCGCATTTCCTTCGGGGGCTGATGCGCGCGCTGGACGCGCGCGGGCACGAGACGGTCGCATGCGAGCCGTGGCGGAACTGGTCGACGGACAACCTCTTCCACGACCATGGGCAGGCGCCGATGGTGGACTTCGCGAGGCGGTTCGACGACCTGCGGGTGGAGTTCTACGGCCGGGAGCCCGTGCTCGAGGAGGAGGTTGAGGCGCTCGCCCGTGGAGCGGACGTCGTGGTGGTGCACGAGTTCAACGAGCCGGAGCTGATCGCGTCGGTGGGGCGCGTGCGAGCCTCGCGAGGGGACTTTCTCCTGCTCTTTCACGACACGCACCACCGCATGGTCAGCGCGCCCGCCGAGATGGACCGCTTCGACCTCTCGGCGTACGATGGCGTGCTCGCGTATGGCCAGTCGCTCACCGACCTGTACCGCGGGCGCGGCTACCCACACGTATGGACCTTTCATGAAGCCGCGGACACCTCGGTCTTCTTCCCGCAGGAAGCCGAGAAGCGCGACGACGTCGTCTGGATCGGGAACTGGGGGGACGAGGAGCGCTCGCGAGAGATCCGCGAGTACCTGATCGAATCCGCGCGGCTTCTCCCCAATCTCGGCTTCGCCGTGCACGGAGTCCGCTACCCCGAGGACGGACTTCGCGAGATGGCTGCGGCGGGGGTGGACTTCCGTGGCTGGATTGCGAACTACCGTGTTCCGGCGGCCTTCGCGCAGGCGAAGCTCACGCTGCACATCCCGCGCGGCCCCTATCTCGATCTGCTTCCAGGCATCCCTACCATCCGGCCTTTCGAGGCTATGGCCTGCGGAATACCGCTCCTCTCCACGCCCTGGCCCGATGTCGAAGGCCTCTTCCGCCAGGGGCGCGATTACCTGATGGTCCACTCGCCTGGCGAGATGCGCGACCAGATCCTCCGCCTCTCCCGCGACCAGCCCGCGCGAGCGGCGATCGCGCAGAGCGGCCTGGAGACGATCCGCGCAAGGCACACCTGCGCTCACCGTGCCGAGCAGCTCGAGGGAATCCACGCGGAGATGGCACGTCTCGTCTGAACCGCCGGAGACACATCTTCATCTTTGAAGAAGCCAGACGTGGCGCGGGTTTGCGCCGCAGCAGGAGCTCTCGCCCCGCCCAAAGTCCCGTTCCACTCGCCAGCCAGATGCGGCAGCGCCGGACCAACTGTCTGAAAAAAGGTATGTAGCTTGCTCCCTGCGGCCGCGGCCGGTGAGGCTAACGTTCGGGAATTCCGGGGGTTGCACCGGCTTCGTAGATCGCTAACTTGCCCACCAGCCGCGTCGCTTCTGAGAGATGCTGAGCCATCCACCCCCTCACGAAGCGCCGGAAGCCGCACAGCTCCGCGGCAACCTTTTCACCGATCTGGATCGGCTCGCCTTTGCATTGGAGATGGAGGCGGCCAGCCTCGTGGAGGCGGATCGCATCGATGACGCACGTCAGCGACAGTCACTGCGCCTGGGTGTCCGGCTGGCGCAGCGGCTGGTGACGGGGATCTGGGCGGACGAGGTGAATCTCCGAATGCAGGCATGGGATAGGGAGTACGACTCTCGCCTCGGGGGATAGTGTGACGACTGTGGTGGAGCGGGAGGGGCTGGAGGAACGTATTCGGGCTCTCGGTCCCTGGTTTCACGACCTGGACCTGCACGGAGTGCGCACCGCGCCCGAGCATCCGCTCGGCAACTTCCTTCGCGATCTCTGGAGCCAGGTAGAGCCCGCCTTTCCCGCGGACATGACCGGGAAGACGGTACTCGACATTGGCTGCAACGCGGGTTTCTACTCGCTGCAGCTCCACGGCCGCGGAGCCAGGGTGACCGGCATCGAGCACGACCCGCACTACCTTGCGCAGGCGAAGTTCGCCGCCGAGGTGCTCGGCGTCGACATCGATTACCGGCTGATGGACGTCTACGAGGTAGATACGCTGGGTGAGCAGTACGACTACGTGCTGTTCATGGGCGTGCTCTACCACCTGCGCTACCCGCTCTACGCGCTGGACAAAGTGGCGAAGCTGCCGCGGGAGAGGCTGATCTTTCAGAGCATGCTGCGGGGGAGCGGGGAAACGGTGGAGGTGGAGCAGGACTACCCGATCACGGAGCGGGGGATCTTCGAGGATCCGCGGTACCCGGCGATGTACTTCATCGAGCACCGTTACGCGGGGGACCCGACCAACTGGTGGACGCCGAACCGCGCGGGGATGGAAGCGATGCTCCGGTCCGCGGGGCTGCACATCGAACGGCGGGTGGGCAGTGAGGTCTACTTCTGCGCACCGTCGAGGTGAGGGAGGACTGGTGGAGTCGCGTAGCGCTCGGCCATCTGCCGTGCGAAGAGGGTGAACTCGCCGACGTCCAGGGGCGGGCTCGTGTGGTGCTCCCGGATGCCTCGGCTGGGCGGCGTGAAGCAGAGGGTCGCGCAGACCTCGAAGGGCTCCAGCGCCGACATCAGCGTGTCGAACCAGGCATCTGCCCCCGGTATGTGACTCTCCGCCCAGCTGAGCCCGGTCCGGACCTCCCGCACCCCGAGGCGCTCGAACCAGCGCACCGCGAGCTCCAGCGAGCGCTCGTCCTGGAAGTGGAACCACTGGCAGAGCCCGAACTCCGGCGGGAAGTCGGTGACCGACTTCTTGGCGGTCCCGTCGTGCCGCAGAAGGCCGAAGTGGAAGTGGCGCCAGTACGAGCTTCCTTCCGCCTGGCGGTGGCGGGTGGTGGCCTCCCGCTCGGGAGCGAGGTCGAGCAGCGTGTACCAGAACACCTTCTCGTCCGCCAGGATCTTTCGGCTCTCGCGCAGTCCCCAGGCCGCGACGTCCTCGTTCGCGAAGGACGACACGCCGGTCTCAGTGATCCAGACTGGACGGCCGAATTCCTCGCGCAGACGAGCGATGCGGTCCGGCCACTCTTCGATGGGCCAGAGGTTCCAGTCGAATGGGAAGCCGTGGACCGCGAGCACGTCGATGTTCTCGAGCGCGCCCTGCTCGCGCAGGCGCTCGACGAAACGGTGATCGATGGGTGAAAGGCCGCCCAACACGAGGGGAAGGTCGGGCCGGATCTCGCGGATGGTGGCGGTGGAGTCCCGGACCAGGGTGGCGAAGATCGACCAGCCGGGATCGATGAGGAAGTCCCAGTGGGAGAGGTTGTTCGGCTCGTTCCAGATTTTGATCGACGTGATCAACGTGAACGCTCGGAGGTGAGACGTGGCGCAGCGCAGAGTGCTGGTAACCGGGGGTGCGGGATTCGTCGGAAGTCATCTGGTCGACGCTCTCGTCGGCCGTGGCGACCGGGTGAGGGTCTTCGACAACCTCGATCCGCAGGTACACGGTCCCGACAGAAAGAAACCCACCTGGCTCTCCGATGAGGCGGAGCTCATGGTGGGAGACATGCGGGATGCGAGCGCCGTAGCACGCGCGCTTCGTGGCGTCGACGTGGTCTACCACCTCGCGGCGGCGGTCGGCGTCGGCCAGTCAATGTACCAGATCGCCGATTACACAGCAACGAACACCCTGGGCACCGCGTACCTGCTGCAGGCGCTGGTGGACACCAAGCAGGAGCTGGGCCGGCTGGTCGTAGCGAGCTCGATGTCCATCTACGGCGAGGGCCGCTACCTGCGCCCCGACGGGGCGATCCCGACGGTCGGGCGCCGCTCCGTCGAGCAGCTCTACCAGCACGAGTGGGAGCTCCGCGATCCGGACGGCACCACCCTCCAGCCCGTCGCCACCGACGAGGACAAGGCGCTGGACCCCGCGTCGATCTACGCGCTGAACAAGGCGGACCAGGAGAGGATGGTGCTCCAGGTCGGCGCCGCATACGGCATCCCGAGCGTCGCGCTCCGCTTCTTCAACATCTTCGGTCCGCGGCAGGCGCTCTCCAATCCGTATACGGGCGCCGTGGCGATCTTCAGCTCGCGGCTTCTGAACGGGAATCCGCCGCTGATCTTCGAGGACGGGTACCAGAGTCGCGACTTCGTCTCCGTGCACGACGTGGTGCAGGCGCTGCTGCTGGCGGGGGAGCGGGAGGGAGCGATCGGCGGCGCGTTCAACATCGGGTCCGGGCGGGCGGTGACCGTTCGCGAGGTGGCGGAGACGGTGGCGAAGGTGCTCGAGGTGGACGTGGAGCCGAAGATCACGGGGCGTTATCGCGTCGGTGACATCCGGCACTGCTTCGCGGACATCAGCAGAGCGCGGGAGGCGTTCGGGTATGAGCCCCAGGTATCGCTCGCGTCCGGGATGGCGGAGCTCGTCGCCTGGACGCGGGAACAGGAGCGCCCGGTGGACGGCGTCGGGCGCCACGCCGCCGAGCTGGCGGCTCGCGGGTTAACCTTGTGACGGGGGGATCTCCGATGCGGGAGCGTGACTACACGCTGATCACGGGCGGGGCGGGCTTCATCGGTTCCAATCTCGCCGACGCGCTCCTCACGGCCGGGGAGCGGGTCGTGGTGCTGGACAACCTCTCTCGCGATTCCGTGCAGCTGAACGCGCAGTGGCTCCGCGAGCGTCATGGGGAGCGCGTGCGGATAGAGGTCGGCGACGTCGGTGACGCCCGGCGCGTCACTTCACTCGTCGCCGGTGCGAGCAGGGTATTCCACCTGGCCGCCCAGGTGGCGGTGACCACCTCTCTGGAAGATCCCGCCGCCGACCTGCAGACGAACCTGATCGGCACCTTCAACGTGCTGGAGGCGGCGCGCGCCGTCGCGACCCCTCCGCCGGTGCTGTTCACCTCCACGAACAAGGTGTACGGCGGGCTGGACCACGTGGAAGTTCGCAAATCCGGCGACGTTTACGAGTACGCTGACGGGCGGGGAGGGATCAGCGAGCGCGAGCCGCTTGACTTCCACTCGCCTTACGGCTGCTCCAAGGGCGCGGCGGACCAGTACGTCCACGATTATTCGCGGATCTATGGTGTGCCCACGGTGGTCTTCCGGATGAGCTGCATCTACGGCACGCGGCAATTCGGTACGGAGGATCAGGGATGGGTCGCCCACTTCGCGCGCTCGCTCCTCGCTGGCGCGCCGATCACCCTGTACGGCGACGGGTGCCAGGTCCGCGACGTCCTCTGGATCGAGGATCTCGTCGCGGCGATGCGCACGGCGGTGGACCGGATCGACGAGACCAACGGGGAGATCTTCAACCTGGGCGGCGGCGCCGGGAACGCAGTGTCCGTCCGCCAGGTGATCAACCGGCTGGCCGACATCACCGGCCGTACGGTCCCGGTGCGCACGGCGCCGTGGCGGCCGGGCGACCAGCGGATCTACGTGTCGGACTGCGCGAAGGCCGAGCGCGTGCTCGGCTGGCGCACGGAGACCGGATGGGAGCATGGCCTGGAGCGGCTGGTCGGCTGGCTCGAGGCGGCGAACCTCGCGACGCCGCCACTGCCTCTACGCACGGCAACCTCCGCGCGGGTGGCCGGAGCCGCGGTATGACCCAGGCAGGTAGCACGGCTCTGCAGGCTTCCGGAACGATGCGGTCGGCCGTGCTGGCGGGCCCCGGGCGGATTCGGCTGGCTCGGGTGAGCATACCCGATCCGGCACCCGGAGAGATGCGGGTGCGGGTGGAGGGTTGCGGCGTGTGCGCGTCGAACCTCTCACCGTGGGGCGGCGAGCCCTGGTTCACTTATCCCTTCGA
This sequence comes from Gemmatimonadota bacterium, assembly GCA_019348265.1. GTDB lineage: Bacteria > Gemmatimonadota > Gemmatimonadetes > Longimicrobiales > Longimicrobiaceae > JAHWJV01. The sequence goes on along the minus strand of JAHWJV010000064.1, from coordinate 2,788 downwards.
GCCGGGTGCGCCCGGGCACGAGGGGTGGGGAACCGTGGACGCGGTCGGTGACGCGGTGACGGATTTCGCGGTGGGGGACCGCGTCGCCTTCCTCTCCGGCCACTCGTACGCACAGTACGACCTCACCGGGCCCGAGCAGACGGTGAAGCTCCCGCCCGCGCTGGACGGCAGCTACTTCCCGGCCGAACCACTCGGCTGCGCGATGAACATCTTCCGGCGGAGCCGCATCGAGCCCGGGCAGACGGTGGCGATCGTCGGGATCGGCTTTCTGGGCGCGATCCTGACCCGGCTCGCCACGCACGCCGGCGCACGGGTGATCGCCGTCTCGCGACGCGCGTTCTCGCTCGAGGTCGGGCGCTCCATGGGCGCAGCCGAGACGGTGCCGATGGACGACCACTGGCGGATCATAGAGCGTGTGAAGGAGCTCACCGATGGCGTGCTCTGCGACCGGGTGATCGAGGCGGTCGGGAAGCAGTGGCCGCTGGACCTCGCTGGCGAGCTGACCCGCGAGCGCGGCACTCTGGTCGTCGCCGGTTATCATCAGGACGGCCCGCGCCAGGTCAACATGCAGCTCTGGAACTGGCGCGGACTCGACGTCATCAACGCTCACGAGCGCGATCCGGCCATCTACCTGCGCGGCATGCAGGACGCGGTGCAGGCCGTGGTCGATGGCGTGCTCGATCCCACCCCGCTGTATACCCACATCTACCCTCTCGACGAGCTCGGCACCGCGCTCGACGACACCCGCGACCGACCCGACGGATTCCTGAAGGCACTCGTGGCGAATGGATAGTGCGAAAGTGCCCTCGGGACAGGCCGAGGCGTCTGTAAACGACGACGAGTTACTCTCGCGCTCCCGCACTCCCGCACTTTCGCACTCACCTCCCCGGCTCGGGTTCCTCGGCGTCGGGTGGATCGGCCGGAACCGGATGGAGGCGATCGCCAGGACGGGCGTGGCGGAGGTCGCGATGCTCGTGGACAGCTCGTCCGAGATGCTCGACGCCGCTGCCGCGTCGGTTCCCGATGCGCAGCGCGCCGATTCGCTCGACGACCTCCTGAACGCGGATCTCGACGGGATCGTCATCGCCACGCCGAGCGCGCTCCACGCGGAGCAGGCGATCCGCGCGCTTCGGGCGGGGGTGGCCGTTTTCTGCCAGAAGCCGCTCGGCCGCACCGCCGAAGAGGTGCGCGGGGTCGTCGCTGCCGCGCGGACGGCGGACCGACTCCTGGGCGTCGACCTCTCCTACCGCTCCACCGCGGTGATGCGCCTGCTCCAGGAGCTCCTTCGCTCCGGCGACATCGGCGAGGTGTTCGCCGCCAACCTCGTCTTCCACAACGCGTACGGCCCTGATAAGCCCTGGTTCTACGACCCCCGCCTCTCCGGCGGCGGGTGCGTGATGGACCTGGGGATCCACCTGGTCGACCTCTCCCTCTGGATGCTCGACTTTCCCACGGTCGAGGGGGTGACGAGCCGCCTGTACGCGGGCGGCCAGTCGCTCGGGAGTACGGCGTCCCAGGTGGAGGACTACGCCACCGCGCGCATCGACCTTTCGTCGGGCGCCACCATCGACGTGGCCTGCTCGTGGAATCTCTCCGCCGGTTGCGACGCCGTCATCGATGCGACGTTCTACGGCGCCCGCGGCGCCCTACGCATGCGCAACGTCGGGGGCTCCTTCTACGATTTCGTCGCCGAGCGAAACCGCGGCACCGCCCGCGAGACGCTGCTGGAGCCGCCCGACGATTGGGGCGGCCGTGCCGCGGCGGAATGGGCGACCCGCCTCGCAGCCGGCGAGCGCTTCGACCCCAGCTCCCAGGAGCTGATCGTCGTGGCCGAAGTGCTGGATCGGATCTACGGGAGATAGGTGGGGGACGAGGGTAGCGGCTATCGGCTATCGGCTATCGGCTATCGGCTATCAGTCGCCTGTCGCGAGACTTGGCTGCGGGGGCGCTCAGCCGGCGGGGGCGCTCAGCCGGCAGCCCTCGCCCCGCGCGCTTAGACGCGCCACCCTCTCCCATGAATGTGAGAGGGGTTTCAGACCGGCGTCAGGGCGGGGACGTCGCCTCTTCTCGAACTACCCATTCGAAGGACCGACAGCGCACGCGGCACTCGCAAGTTGCTGGAACTGAAGCCCCTCTCCCAGACTGGGAGAGGGTGGCGAGCCCAAAGCGAGCCGGGTGAGGGCTGCCGGCTGAACGCCCCCAATGGGCGAGGGCCCGCTCCGGCGCTGAGTGCCGCACGCACCTGATAGCCGATAGCCGATAGCCGATAGCCGATAGCCGATAGTCGATAGCCGATAGCCGATAGCCGATAGCCGATAGCCGATAGCCGATAGCCGATAGCCCAACCGCCTCAAGCCCGAATGAAGATCTTCCTCTCCACCGACACGATCGGCGGCGTCTGGGATTACACCCGGACGTTGAGCGAGGAGCTTTGTGCTGCGGGACACGAGGTGCTGCTGGCGGTGCTCGGAGAGCCCACGGAGAACCAGCTGCGGGGGCTGCCGGGAGCGGTGCGTGTGGAGGCGCGGTGCTATCGGCTGGAGTGGATGCCGGGTGCGGAGGTGGACGTCGCGATCGGTGGCGCGTGGCTGGCGGAGACGGCGCGGCGTTGGGGTGCCGAGGTGGTGCACCTGAACCAGCTCGCCTACTCGGTTCAGGACTTCGGCGCTCCTACGCTGGTGGTGATACACAGCGACGTGCTCTCCTGGTTCGCGGAGGTGCGCGGAGAGGAGGCGCCAGCGGAATGGGGAGAATACAGGTCGGTGGTGACCCGGGGGATCGAAGCTGC
>JAHWJV010000063.1 GCA_019348265.1 Gemmatimonadota bacterium | reverse complement strand
GTCACCGCGCCGTTCGTCCTGGGGCAGCGCGCGGCGCGCCGGATGGCGGAGCGGGGCGGCGGCGCGATCATCAACATCTCGTCCGTCCACTCCGAGCACGTCTGGCCCAACGATACCGCCTATGGGGTGGCCAAGGCGGCGCTGAACCGGCTGACCAAGAGCATGGCGACCGAATGGGCGCCCTTCGACATCCGCGCGAACGCCATCGCGCCGGGGTACATCAACGTCTCCGAGACGCCGGAGGAGCAGGCGCGTTACGACGCGACCGACGGCGGCGCGGCCCCCTGGATCGTCGCCCGGCGCACGGCCCGCCCGACCGAAATCGCGGACGTCGCCCTCGCCGCCGAGATACGCGCGCTGCTCCAGCACTTCCAGCCACTGCAGCCCGCGAATCGTCTCGCCCGCCCGCTTCACCGCCACCCGAACCGCCTCATCGAAACTGTCCGACGATACGCCCACCAGATCGACGGACTTGAAGACCTGCGACATGACATCCTCCCGAGCACGCGTGGGTATGATTCAAACCGAGGGGGGCCAGCGCGCAAGGGGTGTTCCAGCGGCGGGCGAGGCGCTACGCTGGAGGGCGCGGCGCCGGGAGAGAGGCGCCAGCGGCGCAGTGTGCCGAGCGGCGGCTGAAGACGGCGGTGGCCACCTGGCTGCCCGACACTCGACAACTCCCGGGGTGCTTCGCTCATGCAGTGGGACATGATCTCGCGCCGCAGATTCGTCGGCGCGTCTGTGGGGGCGGCGATTCATTCTCGGCTCGTCGACGTCGAGTCCGCGGCGGCCAGCGTGGCCCGTCAAGCGCGGCCGGCCGGCCGTGACCGCGTCGTAGTGTCCACCGACATCGGCGGGACGGACCCCGACGACTTCCAGTCCATGGTGCACCTGCTGGTCTATGCGGACAGCCTCGACCTGGAAGGCCTGATATCCTCGCCGTACGGCCCCGGAAGGAAGCAGCACATTCTCGAGGTGATCGGCCACTATGAGCGCGACTACGCCAGCCTGCGCACCTACTCCGACGAGTACCCGACCCCGGACGGGCTACGCTCGATCAGCAAGCAGGGCGCGATCGAAGGGCCGGGCTACTCTGGGGTGGGTCGGACGACCGAGGGATCGGAGTGGCTCGTGCGGTGCGCCCGGCGCGATGATGCGCGGCCGCTCTACGTGCTGGTGTGGGGCGGGATCGAGGATCTGGCGCAGGCGCTACACGACGCACCGGACATCCTGCCGAAGCTGCGCGTCTACTTCATCGGCGGGCCGAACAAGAAGTGGAGCGCCGATGCGTACCAGTACATCGCGACGCACCACCAGCGCCTGAGCATCATCGAGTCGAACGCCACGTACCGCGGCTGGTTCGTCGGCGGGGAGCAGAGAGGGGAATGGGGCAACAGTGCCTTCGTGGCGGCCCACGTGGCGGGCAAAGGCGCGCTCGGCCGCTTCTTCGCAATCCAGTTGGGGGAAACGGTGAAGATGGGGGACACGCCGTCGGTGGGGTGGCTGCTCTCCGGCCGTCCAGAAGATCCATGGCAGCCCGGGTGGGGCGGACGATTCGTGCGAGCCTGGGACCGCTCTCAATCGACCTTCCGGCGGCTGACCGCCGGCGCCGACCGCATCGAGCAGTTCGGCGTGCTCGAGCTGATCCTCGCATTCGGTACCGGCGCCCCTGCAGCACCGCGAGCGACCCTGGAGATCGAGAATCAGGTGCTGCCCGGATACATCGATGGAGAGGGCGCGGTGCGCTTCCGCTTCTCCCCCAAGGATGCTGCCCTGTACCGCTACACCATCCGGAGCAACGTAGCGGCGCTGGACGGCTCGTTGGGCGAGATCACCGCGGTACGCCCACCACCGGAAGCCGCGGCGCGTCCGTCGGAGCGGTGGCCGAACTGGTGGACCGACGACCCGTCGCCGGAGATGGCTGAAGGGCCGCACCTCGGCGCGCGAACCGTGAGCCGTTGGCGTGAGGACTTCCTGCGCGACTTCGCCGCCCGCATGCGACGCTGCGCCGAGCCGCGGCGCGCGAACGGTCTCTGATCGCGCGGCCCCGGAACCCCTGGTGAATATGGCCGATCAGTGGCGATCGAGAATCTCCTGCACCTGGAGAGCGTCGTCGCCGACGTCCCAGCACCCGCTGGCGGCTTCATGGAGCCGCCCGTTGCTGGCGAGCGCGGTCGTCCACGGCCCCACCGCCGTCCCAGTGAGAGTGGTGAACCGGCCGCGCGCCTCGGTGATGATCGGGAGCATGGGGGCATAGTCCCAGTACGAACCCGTGATGGGGTCGGCGAGGATGTCGGCGCGGCCGGTAGCGACGAGCAGGTAGCCGTAGCAATCGCCCCAGGTTCGTGCGAAGCGCGTGCGTCCCACGAGCCGCGTCCAGCCCTCCTTCCCCGCATCGGTGCTCCAGTCGCGCCAGTACTCCAGCCCGCCGGTGACCACTCGCGCTTCCTGGAGCCTGTCGACCTCCGACACCTCCGCCTTGCCGCCGTTGTGCCACGCCCCCGCACCGGTGGCGGCGACGATCATCTCGCGCAGCGCCGGCAGGTGACAGCAGCCGACCACCGGGACGCCCTCTGCCTCCACGGCGATGAGCACGCCGAATAGCGGAACGCCGCACGCGAAGGAGCGGGTGCCGTCGATCGGATCGACGATCCAGCGGCGGCCGCTCGTCCCCTCGACCGATGCACCCTCTTCACCCACGATCCCGTCCTCCGGAAACTTCTCGGCGATCCTCTGCCGGATGTACTCCTCCGAGGCGTGATCGGCGGCGGTGACCTCGCTGCCGTCGAGCTTACGCTCCACCACGGCCCGGCCAAAGTGCTCGAGCGTGATTTTACCCGCGCGCTCGGCGGTACGGACCGCGAAGTCCATCAGGTTGTCGTACTCGGTGATCACGAGGGAACAGGTTCCGTTGAGGGTTCGCGCGGGACGCGCCCGGACACCCATTCGCTTCCTCGGATCCAGAAGCGGAGCGGGTCGTCAACCGCGCGTGAGATCCCCACCCGCGGTCCGCGCGAGATACGGTCGTCGGGGATGGCGACTCCCGGCCCGATCCAGAGTGGGGGCGAGGCGAGCGGGTGCTCGTTGTGGTGGCCATCGATGGACATGGCGCGGCAGAGGTTCGCCGGCCCACGCATCAGGTCGCGGTCCGGCCGCCCGGGCCTGCGCGCCCGCGCCGCGTCCATACCGTCGATCGGGCGGGCGGCGCGGATCAGCACCGCCGCCGGGTAGCCCTCGGTGGAGGTCACCGCGTTCACGCACCAGTGCATGCCGTAGATGCGATAAACGTAGGTGATGCCGGGCCGCCCGTACATCACCGCGTTTCGGCGTGTAACGCCGAACCGTCGGTGTCCATGGCTCGCCTCGTCGTCCGCCCCGACATAGGCCTCCGTCTCCACGATCTCCCCCACCACGCGCTGGCCGTCGATCTCCGAGACGAGCATGCACCCGAGGAGATCGCGGGCGACCTCGTCCGCGCCCCTGTCGTAGAAGGAGACCGGGAGCGCTGAAGCGGGAGGTGCCGAATGGACGGAGCGCCGTGAGCCTCTCGGCGGCACGGCGCTCGTCGAACTGTTCGCGACCACGATCAGGCGCCGGTCGGGTTCTTCCTGGGCCGGCCACGGCCACCGCGCCGACCGCGCGATTTCGCCCGAGGCTTGTCCGCCGCGCGCGGACCCCGCACCTCCTCGGCGGCCTGGTCCGGCGCCGCGGGGGCAGCGTTCGCGTGACGCTGGGCGTAGTCGTCTCCCCACTGTTCGAGGAGTGTGCCCGCGCGCCGGTCGCCGAGCAGCGTCCGGATCCGATCCGGATCCTCCTGCAGCGTGCGGAATACATCATCGCCAAGCGCGTCGGCCAGTGCTTCCGCGGTTTTCGCCCCGACGCCGCGGTATGAACCGGTGATGTATGCGATCACGGCCTCTCGACCCTCTGGGAGACCGAGCCTGGCCGGGGAGAATCCCGCCGCTTTCACCGGACCACGACCACCGCGACCAGCCGGCGACCGGCTCCGCCCACGCTTCGCCGGTCCAGCGGCGCTCTCCGGCGCTTGCGCACCGTTCGCGGACTCTACCTCGGCAGCCGTCGGCGCGTCGGCCGCAGCACCACGTCCGCGGCCCCGGCCGCGCCGAGCACCTGTCGGCGCCTCGTCAGCCGCGGGAGCGGCCGCCTGCGGCTCCGGTGTTGTCTCGACAGCCGGCGTGCTCTCGGCCGCGGGTGCGGCCTCGTCTCCACGGCCCCTGCCCCTGCCGCGGCGACCGCGGCGCGAGCGCGCCTCGCCACCATCCTCCTGGGCGGGTGCGTCCGCACCCGCCGCCGGAGCGGGAGCAGCCTGCGCAGCCGCGGGCGCGGGAGCGACCTCCGCCATCGCTGGAGCTTCCGCCGCCGCAGCAGCCGGACGGGAAACCGGGATCGCCTGGCCCGGCAGAATCGGCGGCGGACCTTCCAGGAGCGGCCCTCGGCCACCCCTGCGGCCACGGATTGCGCCGATCGGAGCAATCGGAGCCGGCGTCGGGGCGGGCACCGCCCTCGGCTCGGGACGCGCCGGCGCGCGCTCGGCCGGCGCTGGCCGTTGCGGAGCGCGCTCCGCAACGGGCTCCTGCGCGGGCTCGGCTTGGGCCGCCGGCTGCTCCCTCGGCGCGCGCTCCTGGAGCTCGAGAGGGCGCTCGGCCACCTCCGGTGCTGCTTCCGCCGCAACCGGGGCAGCGCCGGCCTGCAGCTTCGGCGCGGGAAGCCGCTTGCCGCTCGTCGGAAGCGAGACCTCGAAGTTCCCGCCGTTCACCCGCTTCAGGTCGATCACTTCGGCATCATGCGCTTCGCGCAGGAAGCGGGTGAACTTGCTGAACCCGAGCGCCGCTTCGTCGAACCCGGGGGCCATGGACAGCATCCGGCGCTTCACGTCGCCATCTCGAACGGACTTCCCGGCGCCGCCCGCCAGGTTGCGGACCGCCTCCTGGAGCAGGGAGTACGCCTCGTTGAGGGCCGGCGTTGCCGGCGCGGCGGGCGGGGCGGCGTCCCCGGCCTGAGGCGACTCGGCTGCACTCCCCGTCGGAACCTCGATCTCGCGGAGGCTTTCGGTCGGGGCGACCGGCGCGGCTGCGCGCGGGCTCTCCGCCTCCGGCTCGGCCACAGGCTCATCCCTCGGCTCCGGGCGTGCCTCGGCGGCGGGCGGGAGATCGATCATCTCGCGACGTCCCTCGGACCGGCCACGATCACGATCCCGCCCGCGACCGCGGCCGCGCGGACGGTCCTCGCGATCCCGCGCCGGCGCCGCTTCGGCGACGCGCTCGCCCCCGTCCTCGCCATCCGCCATGATCTCGTACTGCCCGTTCTCGCCCTTCCGCAGCTTGACGAACCCCTTGGTCCCCGCCTCCTGCACGAAGCGCGAGAACTTGCTGTATCCGATCTTCTTCTCGTCGAACCCGGGGTCCAGCTCGAGCATCACCTGCTTGAGGCGGTCGGTGCGCATCACGTCGCGGTTGGCGACCATCTGCTGCGCGGCGCGCTTCACCAGCACCCACGGATCTTCCTGCGACTCCTCGACCTCCCCCGCCCGGGTGAGCCCCGAGAGCGAGTGGTACGAGTAATACTCGTCGCAGTTCTGGATGAGCAGGTCGCTCGAGGACTCGCGCATCCCCACGCCGATCACGTACTTCCCGTACTCCTTCAGCTTCAGCACGCAGCTGGAGAAGTCGGAGTCGCCGGTCATCAGGATGAAGGTCCCGATTTCGGGGCGGGTGAAGACGAGCTCGATGGCGTCGATCGCCATGCGCAGGTCCGTCGCGTTCTTTTTCGAGGATCCGTAGGCGGGGGCGAAGATCAGATCGATCGAGGACTCCGCGAGCGGCACGATGTACTGCGGGTAGCGGCGCCAGTCGGCGTACGCCCGCTGTACCGCGACCTTTCCGCGGATCACTTCCGAGTTGAGCAGCGACTTGAGCTCTTTGCCCAGGTCGCTACGAATCCCCATGGTGACGTTGTCGAAGTCGATCAGGAGCGCCGCGTTGGGCGCGTGGTGGTGCTGGACGGGGGCGGCCTGGTGCGGAGCGCGGCCGGTAGGCTTGAGAATCATCGATGGTACACTTCTCGTCTGTGGATTGGACGAGACCTCTTCGCTTCGGGGAGAAGTTTCAAAGTTCAAAGTACAAGGTACCAAGTAGACGGTTCGTCACTTTGCACGCTGAACTCTGCACGTTGAACTCATTCTCCCAGACAGCAGAAGGAGTCTCGTACTGAAATTACGTGCGGCGGCTAGATTCCTCCGCACTGATGATGCGCGCCAGCTCTACGCGGCGCACCTTTCCACTGCCCGTCATCGGGAAGCTGTCGAGGAAGCGAACCAGATCGGGGATCTTGTAATCCGCCATCAGCTCGCGACAGAAATCCTTGATCTCCTCGCCGGTCACGATCGCGCCCTCCACGGGCACGATGCAGGCGCAGGCGACTTCGCCGAGCACCTCGTGGGGCAGTCCCACCACGGCTACGTCGAGCACCGCGGGGTGCGCGTGCAGCCGGTCCTCCACCTCCCGCGGGTAGAGCTGGAAGCCGCCGCGCACGATCGTCTCCTTCGTGCGCCCCACGACGCGCAGGTAGCCGTCCTCGTCGACGACCCCGAGGTCGCCGGTGAGGAAGAAGCCGTCGTGGGTGAACGAGCGGGCGGTCTCCCCCGGCTGACGGTAATACCCGCGCATCACGCCGGAGCCCTTCACCGCGACCTCGCCCACGGACTCGATCGGGAGCGGAGATCCGTCCAGATCGAGAACTTTCAGCTCCACGCCTTCGATCGGCAGACCGACGGTGCTGAGCTGCTTGCCGGGCGGATCGCTCTCCCGCGTGGTGCTGACGGTGGAGCCGGTCTCCGTCATCCCGTACGCCACCCTGATCCCGGGAACGAGCTCGCGCCGAATGCGGCCGATCAGATCGTCCGCCACCGGCGCCCCGGCGATGATGCCCGTGCGGATCCTCGAGAGGTCGTGCTCCTTGAGCGTGGGCTCGTGGAGATCGAGGATGAAGCTGGTCGGGTGACCATGATAGACCGTCACCTTCTCCCGCTCGGCTACTTCCAGCGCCCGCGCCGGACTCTGCTCCTCCTGCAAAACCAGCGTCGCACCCGCGGCGGCGGTGCCCAGCACGCCCGGCGCGAGGCCGAACACGTTGAACAGCGTCGTCACGCCGAACACCACGTCGTCGCCCGTGAGGTTCAGCGCGTCTACCGTCGCCGTGGCGGTGGAGAGCAGGTTGGTATGGGTCAGCGAGACGCCTTTCGGCTTCCCCATCGTCCCCGACGTGTACACGATCGCGAACAGATCGTCGTCGGGGCGCACCGTCGCCAGGGGGAAGTCGCGCCCCTCGCCGCTGGAGACCAGATCCTCGAACTGATAGATCCGGTCGTCGTACCAGAGGTCCTCTTCACCTACGGAGAGAACGTACTGCAGGTCGGGGAGCGAGGCGAGAAAGCCCTCGAACCGCGCCAGATAGTCCACTCCCTCCCAGTTCTCCGCCGTCACCACCACCACCGACTCGGAGTGGCGGAGCATGTACTGCAGCTCCGACGCGGTGTACTTCGGATTCAACGGGACGATGATGGCGCCGAGCTTCGCCGCCGCGAACATCGACACCACGAACTCGGGCCAGTTGGGGAGGTTCAGCGCGATGCGATCCCCCGCCTCGATGCCCAACTCATAGAGCGCCGCGGCGAGTGCGTTCGCCTGCGCGTCGACCTGTCCGTACGTCAGCCGCCTGTCTCCGAGCACCACGAAAGGGTGCTGCGGCGCTTCCGCTGCACGCTCCGTCAGTGTGTCCGCCACCGCCCGCCCACGAAAGCGCTCGGACAGCGCCATGAAACCTCCATCCGGAGAGTACCCCCCTACGTGCGACCCGGAAAAATAGTGGCGCGTGCTGGGCGCGTCAAACGAAAGGGCTATCGGCTATCAGCTATCGGCTATCGGTCGTTCCAAGTCGGACGTCTGCGTCGGTGGACGACCGGCTCGACCAATGGTATCTTCGGCCACCCCCGTCCTCGCCTCCGTCGCCACCCGGTGCCGGTCTCGACCGATAGCCGATAGCCGATGACCGATAGCCCTTTCCACCTCCGCGACCTCAACCCGCAGCAGCGCGCGGCGGCGCTCGCGACCAGCGGGCCCGTGCTGATCCTGGCCGGTGCCGGGTCGGGGAAGACGCGGACGCTGATCTACCGAATCGTCCACCTGCTGCACCAGGGGGTGGAGCCGAAGCGCATCCTGGCGGTGACGTTCACCAACCGCGCCGCCGCGGAGATGCGGGAACGCGTGGGAAAGGTGATCGGCAAGGGCGCGCGTGGGCTGACGCTGTCTACCTTTCATTCGTTAGGCGCTCGGGTCCTGCGCGGGAACGCGGATCGGGTGGGGCTGCCGGACGCGTTCTCCATCTACGCGACGGGCGATCAGCTCGGGCTGATCAAGCGCATCATCTCCGAGGAGGTGCACGTGGTCGCCACCGCGGGCGACGACCAGTACGACGCCAAGCGCGTACTGCACCAGATCTCCGGGTGGAAGAACCGCATGATGGACCCCGAGGCCGCGGCTGCGGAGGTGTCCGGCGGCCGCGAGCGAGGCAATCGCTCGGATGATTACGCCGTGCTGGCGGCCGGGGTGTATCCGCGCTACGAGCAGGCGCTGCGGGCGGCCGGTGCCTGCGACTTCGACGATCTACTGCTACTCCCGGTGCGCCTGCTCCGCGATCACATCGAGGTGCGAGAGAAGTTCTGGAACCGGTGGGAGTACCTGATGGTCGACGAGTACCAGGACACGAACGGGGCGCAGTTCGAGCTCGCGCGGCTCCTCGCCGGCCCGCGCAAGAACCTCTGCGTGGTGGGCGACGACGACCAGTCGATCTACGGCTGGCGCGGCGCCGACCTGAGCAACATCCTCGAGTTCGAGTCCCACTATCCCGGCGCGAAGGTCATCGTCCTGGAGGATAACTACCGCTCGACTCAGCGGATTCTCGACGCGGCCAACGCGGTGATCGCGAACAACTCCGCCCGCAAGCCGAAGCGGATGCGGACCGACAACGGCCCGGGGCCGAAGCTCGATTACTGGGAGTTCTCGGAGGGTGAGGGCAAGACGGCGGAGGAGCTCGAGGCGGAGATGGTGGCTCGCGAAATTTCGATCCGGCGCTTTCGGGAACATCTCCCGTGGGGGGAGTTCGCGGTGCTGTACCGCACGAATTACCAGTCGCGGGTGCTCGAGGAGGCGCTCCGTACCTCCAATGTGCCTTACCGGGTGATTGGTGGGACCTCGTACTTCGACCGCAAGGAAGTTGCGGACGCGGCGGCGTACCTGCGGCTCGTCGCCAATACCCGGGACGAGGTGTCGCTCCGCCGGGTCATCAACTACCCGACTCGAGGCATCGGCCGCGTGACGTTGCTGCGGCTCGTCGAGGTGGCGCGCGAATCGGGCCGCCCGCTGTGGGAGGTGATCGGAACCGCGGGCGTCGCCGAAGGGCTCACGATCCCCCAGGCCGAGGCGGTCCGCCGGTTCGGCGAGATCATCGGCGGGGCTCGGGCGGAGCTACACGAGGTGGAGTCGCAGATCGCGGCCGGCACCGCCGCCGATCGCGCCCTCGAGCGGTGGGCGGGGGATCTCATCGGCAGGATCAAGCTGGAGGAAGCGCTGCGGCAGGAGAACAAGAACGAGAAGGCGGCGGAGATCCGCATCGACAACCTGCGCAGCTTCATCGCGGCGATCGGCGCGTACGAGCGACGCCGCTGGGCCGAGCAGCCGCTCCCGGACCAGGAGGACGACTGGTCGCCGCCTACGCTCGTGGGCTTCCTGGAGCAGTTGTCGCTGGTGTCGGAGGAGGACGAGAAGAAGGACGACGAGGACGAAGCCGGCCAGAAGGTTACCCTCCTCACGCTGCATAGCGCTAAGGGGCTGGAGTTCGCGCACGTCTTCCTGGTGGGGCTCGAGGAGGAGATCATCCCTCACTCGAGAACCGTGAACGCGATCGCCGAAGGTACGGCCGCTGACCCGATCGCCGAGGAGCGGCGCCTCTTCTACGTCGGAATCACCCGCGCCCGGCACCGCCTGACCCTCTCCGGGTGCCGGTCGCGCCGCCGCGGAGGCGAAGTCGTGCCTCGCCTTCCATCGCGCTTCCTGAAGGAGATCCCGCACGAGTTGCTCGACGTGCACACCAGCGGCGCGCAGAGCTCGCTCAGCGAGGAGGACCGGGGAGAGCTGCGGGGGAGCTTCTTCGCGAAGATGCGGGATATGCTGGCGGGATGACAGGATAGTTCGAGGTGCAAAGTTCAAAGTGGGCCGGGAGGTACTTTGACTTTTGCACTATGAACTCTTCGTCACCCGCCCGCTCCGAGCGCCTCCATCACCACCTCATCCTCCACACCCCAGGCCCAGCGACCGTCCAGGCCAGCGCTGGCCATTCCGATCCGCTCGATCAGCGAGTATTCCACCCTGCCCTGCCGCGCCTTCTTGTCTGAGCGCGTGGCTTCGAGCACCCGCTCCGGTAAGTATTCCGGGGCGACGCGTACCGGAAGCCCCGCGGCCGCGATAACCTCTCTCAACGCTTCCGTGGTTCCGGCGGCGGTGATGCCCATGCGCTCTCCGATCCTGGACTCGACGATCATTCCGATGGCGATCGCCTCGCCGTGCAGGAGCCGGAACCCGGAGAGCGACTCCACCGCGTGCCCGACCGTATGGCCGAAGTTCAGCATCTTCCGTGGGCCGGACTCGCGCTCGTCGCGGCCCACCACGTCGGCCTTGATCTGCACGGAGCGTAGAACCAGCTGGGCCAGGTAGTCCCCCGCGGCCGCGGGGTCCGCCACCGTCGGCTTCATCCAGGCGAAGTACTCCGCGTCGGCGATCGCGCCGTGCTTGATCGCCTCCGCCAGCCCGGCCCGCACCTCGGCCGCCGGCAGGGTCCGCGGCGCCGAGGCCTTCTGCCACGAGGTGCTGCTGCAGCCCGTCGACGAGGCGGTCGAAGGTCAGCACGCCCTCGAGCGGAGCCGTCGTGCCGTGGCCGGGCAGGTCCACCGTGACCACCTCGCGCGCCGGCGTGAGGTCGGCCAGCATCGGCCGCCAGGACTCCCGCCGCGCCCCGAGCCCGTGCACCAGCACCAGCGGCGGGCCGCTCCCCTGCCTCGTCGTCTCCATCGTCCGGACGCTAGTGCGGCGGTGTGCCGCCCGCCTCTCGGAGCGGCTACTCCTGGAGCAGCCGGCCGAAACCGTGCCACGCGACGACCGGCCGGCCCAGCCGCGGCGACCAGAGCAGGGCCAGCCGCCGGTCCTGCGCGTTCCACTTCTCGCGGCGCTCGAGCAGCAGCTCCCACGGCTCCGCGACGACCTCGCCGCCGGCGGTCAGGACGTACGACGGGCGCACCAGCTGCACCGAGCGCTCCCACGCCGGGCCGAGCCCGCCGGTCGCCGCCTGCAGCGAGCGCAGCACCTGCGCGCGCTCCTCCCCCTGGGCGAGCTCGCCGGCCGAGCCGGAGCCCTCGGCCGCGTCCTGCCACAGCGGTGCGCCGTCCAGCGGCGCGGCCGTCACGCGGAACGGCGACGGCCGCACCCACTCGACGGTGACCCCGGAGGGGAAGGTGCGCAGGAACGCCGTGTAGACGCTCTTGCAGTCGGGGCAGCGGGTCTGCTGCCGCCTGACGTCGTCCGCGCTCTTCACGCCGATCGCCCGCCAGGCACCGTCGTCCGGCGTCAGCCGCCGGTCCGGGTGACAG
>JAHWJV010000062.1 GCA_019348265.1 Gemmatimonadota bacterium | reverse complement strand
GGATGGTGCGATACCAGTAGATCACCGCCGGGCTCTGGGCGTCCGCGTCCGTATACCCGTCCAGGTGCCCCCAGAAGCGCTTGCCGGTGACGAAGTCGAGCACGCCGTCGGCGTCGATGTCCGCGGGGACCACTCCGGCGTGCAGCCCGGCGAAGGTGACGCCGCCGGCGTTCTGGGCGCTGAAGTCGTCCATGATCATGTGGCGCTCGAAGGCGATCTTGCCGCCCGCGTCCCGCGTCTGCTTGAACCACGCGAGGCCCCATCCGTGGGCGTTGAGGCTGGTGACCACGTCGTTCCGTCCGTCGCCGTCGACGTCGAACACCGCCATGTTGCCGCCGCCCGCTACCTGCGAGCGGCTCCACCGCGCGAACTCCTGCGGGTGGTAGGTCCAGCGCCCCGCAGCCACGCCACCCGCCGGCTGCTCCCACCACCCGGCCGGCTGCAGGACCTCGAGCTTGCCGTCACCGGTGATGTCGCCGACCCCGAACCCGTGCCCGTACGTCATCCCGCGCTCGGAGATCGGATGGACGGTCCACGCGGTCGGGTTGGCGGGGTCGTACTTCGCGAAGACGAGCGTCTGGTCTGCGACGAAGATGGCCTCCGGCCGGCCGTCGGCGTCCATGTCCTGCAGCAGCGTCAGCTCGCTGGCGATCCCGGGGAGGACGACGTGCCGGTCCCAGCGGCGGCGCTCGCCCCTCGGGTTGATGTACAGGTGCATGGGACGGGCGCCGTAAGCCCCCATCAGGATGTCCGGCCAGCGGTCGCCGTTGAAGTCGTGCGCGTACGCCATCATGTTCATCACGTAGTCGGTCCCGGGGCTGTGGGTCTCCGACAGAAAGAACTCGCGGCGCTGCGTGAACTCCGGACCGAGGTAGTAGAACGGGCCGGCGACGATGTCGACCTGCCCGTCCTGGTTGACGTCCGCGACCGCCGCGTCCCAGGCGTACGAGAACTCGTCCAGCTGCTGCAGGCGGAAGCGAGACGAGACGCGCTCGTGCGGCACGTCCCGGAGATTGAGATCCTTCACCGAAACGTCGCGGAATCGCACCTCCGAAGTGCCGCCCACGTACAGCGCGACCGGGCCATACCCCGCTGCCTGGTCGCCGGGATAGGCCGTGCCGAGCTGGTTCCCGCCGTTCAGCGTCGGTCGGACGATGTTGGCGTCGAGGATGATGGAGATCTGGTTCCACTCACCGGGCCAGATCCCCGGGCGAGGAGGGAGCAGGCCCGGCAGCCGGACCCCAGCGGGGGGAACGGGGCCGAAGGGGAACTCGGCCGGGGCGGCGGGAGGTGCGGGGGGCGCGGCCTGAGCAGGCGGCGCTGGAGGCGGCGCGCTCCGGAGACCCGCCGCGCGCCCGAGCCGTTCGCGGCTGACCTCGCGGCCGTTCCGATCGATGGTGATGCGGTACTGCCCGATGTCCCCATCCGCGAGCGAGACGAATACGCCGGTCAGCCCGCCCTCCGTTCGTTGAGCACGCAGCAGTACGCCGGCGGTGCACGGAGCGGCGCACCGGAACCGGGCGAAAAAGCCCAGGTCCTGATAGGGCTCGTCCATGATCAACCAGCCGCCGCCGCCGCGCGGGACTCCGACGATCTCGCCGTTGTCGGCGCGCCAGCTAGCCTGCCCGAGCGGCGTCCAGCCCGTCAACTGTGAGCCGCGGAATGTATAGCTCGGAACGAAGTCGCCCGCGACGCTCTGGCCCGAAGCGGTCGATGCGAGCACCAGCAGGCCGGCAGTCGAGATCAGGCGTACCGCACCTGTTTTGAACATGGGCCGTGTTCTCCTCCTGGGGTTTGAACGACGTGGCCACACCTCCGGATCGCTCAGTCGCCTTCCACGAATAGACCTTCCCCGCGAGCGCGTGTCAATTCGAAGCTCGGCCCGGATCGGTCCTCCGAAAAGGCGACCGGACGAGACAATCGGCTCTGAACACGGGATCCCCAGAGCGACCGTCTCCCCGGGCCAGGTTGACTTCTCCCAGGCTGCTCCTACCTTGCGTCGAGATCCCGGCCGTTCGAGGATCGGGGGCCTCGAGCCCCAACGGTGGGCCACCCTCTCGCCACCCTGGAGCAGCTCCCGCTCCATCGACCGTTCCATCCCAGTGCTCCCGCCCCGTCCGCCGGCGGACGATGGGCAACACCCACGCGCAACACCGGGAGAGCTCAATGCACAGTCGTCAAACGCCACTGCGGGCGCTCGCCGTCGCCCTGTTCGGCATGGCGGTTTCGCCGCTCAACGCACAACGCCCCACCTTCGAGCCCAAGACGATCGACTCCGAGGTCGGCATCGGCTACGGGCTTGCGATCGGCGACGTCGATGGTGATGGACGCCCGGACATCCTGATGGCGGACCGCAAGCAGATCGTGTGGTACCGGAACGGCGACTGGCAGAAGCTCGTCATAGCCGAGAACCTCACGACCCGCGACAACGTGGCGATCGCCGCCCGCGACATCACGGGGGACGGGAAGGTCGAGATCGCGATCGGCGCGCAGTGGAATCCAAGCCAGACGACCGACCTCGAGCAATCCGGAGCGATCCGCTACCTGGTTCGCCCGCAGGATCCCGCGCAGCCCTGGACGTCGGTGGCGCTGCCGCACCAGCCGACGACGCACAGGATGCGCTGGGTGCGCCTGGCGGACGGTCGGTTCTCGCTGGTCGTGGTACCGCTGCATGGGACGGGCAACGTGGCTGCGTCCGGGCAGGGCGTGCCGAGTCGCGTCATCGCCTACCTCCCACCGGCCAACCCGCGCGACGTCTGGGAGACGGTGCTGCTGGACGAGAGCATGAACAAGACTCACAACCTGGACGTCGTACCGGTTGCCGGGTCCAGCGGAGAGCGGGTCCTGGTCGGCGGGATGCAGGGAGCCGTGAGCATCACCCCGCGGGATGGGCAGTGGCTCCGCAGGTCGGGCGAGCGCCTTCCGGGGGTCGGTACCGCCAAGGGCATAGGTGAGGTGCGCCAGGGCACCCTCGGGCGGACCAGCTTCATCGCCACCATCGAGGCCATGCACGGGGATGAAGTCGCCGTGTACCTGATGGGTGCGCAGCAGCCGCAGCGGCAGGTGCTCGCGCAGGGCCTCGCCGAGGGCCACGGGCTGGCGGTGGCCGACCTGCTCGGCCTCGGACGCGACCAGGTGGTCGCGGGATGGCGCCTGCCGGACGCGAACGGCAAGGTGGGCATCCGGCTCTTCATCCCGAACGCGGCCGGCACCCAGTGGCAGACGCACGTAGTCGACGACGACACCATGGCGACGGAGGACCTCACCGTGGCCGATCTCGATGCGGACGGTCGGCCGGAGATCATCGCCGCCGGGCGCGCCTCCAAGAACCTCATCATCTACTGGAACCGTTCGCAGTAGCGAAGCGCAGCCGAGGCCGCGGTAAGGCATATCCGAGAGAACGCGCGTGGTCGCGGCACCGACGTACACCAGACGAGAATTGGAACCGGACGCGCAAGAACGGTTGAAGAGCGAAGCGGGCGACATCCCGGGGAGCGGTCTCTCGCCGACCCATTCCACCCTAACCTACAGGTCTTCTCGATGCAGGCTCGTGTACGTACGCTCGCCGGCAAGCTCTGGGACTTTCATCGGCTGAATCAACCGCTCCGGAAGGCCGACGCGATCCTGGTCCTGTGCAGCTACGACATTCGCGTGGCCGAGCGCGGCGCCGAGCTCCTCCTCGAGGGCTGGGCTCCGCTGCTCATCTTCTCCGGCGGGCTCGGCACCATCACGCGTGTCATGTGGAACGAGCCGGAGGCCGATCAGTTCGCCCGCGTCGCCATGAGCATGGGCGTGCCTGCGGAGCAGATCCTGATCGAGAACGAGTCCACCAACACCGGCGAGAACGTAGCCTTCACCAGGCGCCTCCTCGCCGAGCGAGGGTTGGATCCGGCGAGCTTCATCCTGGTTCAGAAGCCTTACATGGAGCGCAGGAGCTACGCGACTTTCAAGCAGTTCTGGCCGGAGAAGGATGCGATCGCTACGTCGCCGCAGACCGGGTTCGACGAGTATCTCGAGAAGTATTCCAACCCGGCGCTGACGGACGACGAGGTGATCGCGATCATGGTCGGCGACCTGCAGCGGATCCGGGTCTACCCCGCCAAGGGATTCCAGATCGAGCAGGAGATTCCCGAGGACGTCTGGGCCGCGTACGAGGATCTGGTGGCGCTGGGCTACGATCGTCACCTCGTCGAGGCGTGACGGGCCACACGCGCGCACGGCACGCGCGATATCCGGACTCTCAGAAGAGACGACTCCCCTTGGCACCAGTTACGATCCGTCGCGCCACCGAGGCGACCGATTCACTTCTGCGAGACGTGCAGCGGCTGATTCCCCAGCTGAACGCGAAGGCTGCGCCGCCAAGCCGGGAGCACCTCGACGCGCTGATCAGCTCGCCGGCGGCGGAGCTGATGCTGGCGCTGGATTCCTCGTCCGACGAGCCGCTCGTGGGGATGCTCACCCTCGCGCGGTATCCGATCCCGAGCGGCGTGCGCGTCTGGATCGAGGATGTCGTCGTCGACGAATCGGCTCGGGGTCTCGGCATCGGGGAGGCGTTGGTGCGCGCGGCTCTGGAGCGGGCGCGGGAGCTCGGGGCGTCCACCGTGGAGCTCACCTCGCGTCCCGAGCGGGAGGCGGCGAACCGCCTGTATCGCCGCATGGGATTCGAGCTGCGGACGACGAACGCTTACAGGTACCACTTCAGGAACCGTTGACGGTTCTCGCGTGGGCGCACCTGTCGAGGCGCGGGTCGCGGGCCCGTTCTCCTCGATCTGGCGCCGCAGACCGGCCGCGCTACATTCCCGCGCGGCTTTACTCGCGATACGCTGAACCCGGAACGAGAGCACATGGCGCGGAAGTGGAGGGTGGGAGTCCTCGGGCTGGGGCACTGGTATTCCGCTTATGGCATCGCGCGCGCTCTACCGGAGTTCCCGCGCGCGGAGCTGGTCGCGGCAGCCTGGCACGACAGGGCCCAGCTCGACCAGTTCACGAGCACATTCGGCGTCCGTGGCTACGCAGACGCAGCTGAGCTGCTCGACCGGGAAGACGTCGATATCCTCCACATCGCGGCGCCGGTCTCGCAGATACCGGAGCTCGCGATCCAGTGCGCCCGGGCGGGTAAGCACATGGTGCTGGGGAAGCCGCTGGCGATGAACGTCGCGCAGGCGGACCGCATGGTCGAAGCGGTGAACGAGGCCGGCGTGGTCTGCTTCCCCTTCCAGGCGATCATGAGGTTGCGTGGCCAGGAGCTGAAGGGGCGCATCGACGCGGGAGAGATTGGCGAGCTCCTGCTGATGCACCAGGCGAGCCGCTGGTCGATCGCGGAGGACTGGTACCGCTCAGGGAAGCCGGGGTGGTTCGCGGACCCGCAGCACGTACCCGGCGGTGCGTTCATCGACGAGGGGATCTACTGGATCGACTACTTCCGCTGGCTCGCGGGCGCCGAGGTGGTCCAGGTCAGCGCGAAGGTGGCGAACCTGGTCCACAAAGACATCGCCGTGGAAGACTGGGGGATGGCGACCTTCACCTTCGACAACGGAATCATCGCCACGCTGGAGGGCGCCTGGACCATCAATGCGCCCCGAAAGACCGGCCCGTCACCAAAGCAGAACAGCGTGGTTCGCTTGGAGTTGATCGGATCGCGCGGCGAAATGATGGACCAGTTCTATCGCGCGCCGGGACGGGCGGTGCTCGCCGCCGGCGCGAACGACTGGGTGTTCGAGCGGCACTCCGAAGAGCCTTTCGCCCCCGGCTCCCCCTTCCCACTCGACCACGTGGTGGACTGTCTCGACAGCGGGCGCCGCCCGATCGCCGGCATCGAGGAAGCGCGGAAGTCCTTCATCGTGGCGATGGCGGCGTACGACTCGGCCCGGGAGGGGCGCTCGATCGACCTCTCCTGGTGACTCGCTAAAGCGGCCTCAGCTCGATCTTGCGCACGTACATCTCCGCGGCTTCGGACTGGATGAAGATCTTGCCCTGTGAGGGATCCGCGTCCTTCCCCTCGAAGACGACGTGCCCGTTCAGGATGTGCGTCACGTCGCGTCCGCGCGTGATCACCTCGGCGACGTTCCACTGCCCGACCGGGTACTCGACGTCGGCCCTGCCGCGGTAGCCGAACCGGTCCGCCCAGTCGACGTCGCGGCCCCACCAGTTCACACGCCCGGAGACCACCCGCTCAGGCTGCCCGCGCGGATCCCAGACTCTCTCACCGTCGCGGTCTCGCCTAACCGTCGTCATCAGCGAGACGGAATCCCGCTGCCCGTCTCGCCGGAACCCTGCGATGATGATCAGATCGCCGGTCCCTCCTTCGATGAGCTGATACTCGAGCGAGCGCATCCAGGGGCTCTTGAAATCGGCCTGGGCGGCGCCCTCCGGTCCCTGCGCGTGGTAGAGGATCCCGCTGTCCCGCGTCTTGTCGACGCGCGTTCCCCAGGTCACGTCGCCCCACCGGAACTCTACGATCAGGCGGTAATTCGCGTACGTGTCGCGCGTGATCAGCCCTCCCCAATCCTGGCCGCTGACGCGGATCGCCGGGGCTCCATCGATGCGATCCACGACGGTGAACACGCGGTGTGGGTCCTGATAGCCGAAGTCGGCGAGCCAGGTATAGAAGCCGGTCAGATCGCGCCCGTTGAAGAGCTGAATGGGCTGCGTCGGCGTGATCGGGCCCACGCCGGCAGGAGGACCCGCCTGCGGCGCCGCGCCACCCATACCGCCGGGGGCGCGCGCGCAGCTCGCCAGAACCAGGGTCGTGCAGAGGAGCACGAAGAACGACGACGCTGGACGCCGTGGACCAGTTTGGTGTTCGAGCTTCATCGAGCGGACGCGGTGGAGTGACCAGGCGCGGGGGACGGCGCCGGGAGCCGCACGGGAGCGGGCAGTCGTTTGGAGGAGAAGCCTGGAATGGCGAGACACGGCCTCTCCATGGATATCACCGGCGACGGAGGAGGCGCAAGGTCGCCTCCGCGGCCTACCCGAGATACACCTGTCGCTAGAGGTGGAAATTCACGCGACGACCTCGTATGATACGATCACCCTCCGGCGTCGCTTCCTCACTCGCACGATCTCAGAGAAAGGGGTATCCGCATGCGGTGGCTCGCACTCGCCCTCCTGTCGGTCTGTACCTTGTTCGGAGCTGGCTCCGCTTCGGCGCAGGCCGCGGCCGGGCGCCCGCTCCGGATCATCGCCTTCGGCGCGCATCCGGACGACGCCGAGCTGAAGGCCGCGGGCGTGGCCGCGCTCTGGGCCGCACAGGGACACGCGGTGAAGTTCGTCGCCATGACCAATGGCGACGTCGGTCACTTCGGGTCGGCCGGCGGCCCACTCGCCAGGCGCCGCTACGCCGAGGTGCAGGAGTGCGCGCGGATCCTCGGGATCAAGACGGAGGTGCTCGACATCCACGACGGCGAGCTGATGCCGTCGCTGGAGAATCGGAAGACCGTGGCCCGCCTGATCCGCGACTGGCAGGCGGACATCGTGCTCGCCCATCGGCCGAACGACTACCATCCTGATCACCGCTACACCGGCGTGCTCGTAGACGATGCCGCGGTGGTGGTCGCCGCGCCGTTCTTCGTTCCGGACACGCCGCCCACGCCCCGGAATCCGATCTTCCTCTACTACTCCGACAACTTCGTGAAGCCGACGCCGTTCGAGCCCACGGTCGTCGTTGGAATCGACAAGGTCGCGGAGCAGAAGTGGTCGTGCATCTCGGCGATGCCGTCGCAGTTCGGCGACGCCGACTCGTGGCAGGCGCGCACGCGGCCGGACGTCCCCCAAGACCCGCAGGCCCGGCCCGCTTACCTGCTCGATCTCGTGAAGCAGCGGAATGCCGCTGTCGCGGACCAGTACCGAGCGCGCCTGACGCAGCTTTACGGTGCCCAGCGTGGCGGCTCCATCCGCTACGCCGAAGCGTTCGAGCTCGGGCCGTACGGGAGCCAGGCGACGGTGGAGCGGCTCATGGATCTCTTCCCGACGCGGCCCTGACCGCGCGCCGGTCGGTGTAAACGAGCGAGCCCCGCCGCACTGCGCGGCGGGGCTCGCTCGGCATTTGAAAACTGACGCTACGAGTACAGCGCCGTGAGCTTGGCCCGCACCTGTTCCAGCTCCTCGCGGGCTTCGCGGATTCGCTCGATCCCGCCGTACTCCACCCCTGCGTAGCCGCGGAAGCCGCGGTCCAGCGCGAGCCGCATCATCCGCTCGAAGTTGACCCGGCGGCGCTCGCCATCCGGGTGCATCGCGAATTCCTTCACGCTGAGCCCTTTCTGGTAAGGCATCAGCATCCGGACGGCCTCATATGGATCGACGTACTCGGCAGGGTTCCCTTCTCCGCGCCTGAAGTTGCCGAAGTCCGGCAGCACGCCGGCGCGCCCGCGCCCTACCGCGTGCATCAGATCGACGAGCCAGTAGGGGTCGCTGGAGAGGCCGCCGTGGTTCTCGATGATCACGTTGATGTCGTTCCGCGCACCGTAGTCCACGACCCGGCTGTAGCCGTCACCGGTATATCCCAGCTGCTCGATCCACGAGCCCGGTCCACCGAACGCGTTGAGCCGAACGGCATGGCAGCCCAGCGCGGCCGCGGCGTCGATCCACTTGAAGTGCCCCTGGACCGCCTTGTCGCGGGCGGGCCGATCCGGGTCGCCGATGCGCCCTTCTCCATCGATCATGATCAGCACGTTGCGGATCCCCTCCCCGTCCGCGATGCGCTTCATCTCCGCGAGGTAGGCAGTGTCCGTCGCCTTGTCCATGAAGAACTGGTTGACGTACTCCACCGCGTCGTAGCCGTTCTGGCGCGCGATCCGGGCGAACTCGAGGTTGTCGCGCGTGCCGCCCTTCTGCTTGAACGACATGTTGATCGCCCACTGCGCCAGGGAGATCCGGTAGATCGGGTTCGGCGGCGCCGGGGCCGCTCCCGACCCTTCGCCCGTGTGCAGCGGCGAGGCCCCGGCGCTGCCCGCGGCGGCGGCCGCCCCGGCGAGACCCGCTACGCCCGCCTTCACGAAGCTCCTGCGATTCTGGTCTGGACCCATGTTGGTAGCTCCGGTGGTTGAATCGTTCAGCGCCGTGCGACGCTGCGCCGACGAGTAGATGTCGTGGCGTTTCCTGCTCCTGCCGCTCGCACCGACGCGCTCAAATGTGCTCCAGCAGCACGTCGAGGATCATCTTGGTGCCCACCATCACGTCGGGGTGCACGTTGCTCGTGGTCTCGATCGAGTAGATGCCGTTGTAGCCGAGCTGTTTCGTGAGCGCGATCGCCCTGGGCAGGTCGTAGCGCTCGGGCCGGAGCTTCACGTGCGCATTGCCGCTGTGCATCGGGAACAGCGCCCGGATGCCCGCCAGCTGCTCTTCCTGGTTCGCGAAGTTGCCCATGTCGGGCGTAGTCGTCGTCCCGGCCGCCTTCACCACCTCCTCGACGAGCTGCCACCCCGCGGCTCCCCGGTTCTCCAGCGTCACCCAGACGCTCCGGGAGTCGCCGTAGCGCGCCATCAGTCGCAGCGCCTCGATCGCGTGCGGGCGGACCTCCGGTGCGAGAGTCCCCTGATTCAGCATCAGCCTCGGGCAGCCCAGCATGACGCAGTGATCGACCCAGCGCTTTGTCAGGTCGATCGTCTCGAGCCGGTTCACCGGGTTCGTCGCCGACATGTTCAGGTTGCCGAACTCGACGTTGACCTGCGTGATGCGCGACCCGACCTTCTGCACGCGGTTCAGGAACTCGCGCAGATACGATGCTTCCGTCGAATGGAAGTGCGAGTGCTGCATCTCGATGTTGTGGATCCCGAAGCGGTCCGCATACATCTGCGGGATGTCCATCGGGTCCAGCGTTCGCGCGGGATTGTCGGGCTCGGCGAGGCTCTTTACGATCGGGCCGAAGCTGTAGCTCATGATGGCGATGCGATCGAGCTTCGCGCGGTTGTTACCCTGCCCCTGCGCCCACGCTTTTCCGACCGGCGCTCCGGAAGCGGCGGCACCCGTTGCGGCGGCGGCACTCACGAGGAAATCCCGACGTTTCATGGCAGCTCCTGGCGTGTGGACGGGTGCGCGGTGGACGAGAGTGGCCGTGGGTACGCTCCGCTGGATCTTCGCTTGCCGCAATGGGCCATGTCGGGTTCAGAGCTGTGGTGGGTGCGCGCACGCGCAGGAGGAGAGCCGAAGCCGCCCGCGTGTTGGCTGCGCGCCGCGAGAGAGGGTGCGCGCAGCTTCAGGCTACCATTAGCATGACCCTGCCGACCGGCGAAATCAAGCTCCCCCCGGCCGCTCGCAGCTCGGCCGCTCGTACTCGCTCGAAAGAGCGCCTGCCGAACACAGGGCAGCGCCGCCGACGCCACCCGCTACGAGCTGCTCAGTCGGCGGCACGCGGCGGCTCCCACCTGCCCGTCTCGGCGGATCTGAACACCGCGTCGATCACCGCCATGTTGAGCAGCGCGTCCTCCAGCGGTACCGGGAGCGGCGCTCCGGTCCGGACCGAGCGTGAGAAGCGGTCACCCTGCACGGTATACTGGTCGACTGTCGGGATCTCGATCACCTCGGCGCCGCGGCCGGTGAGGTCGCTCCCATCGTCGATCACGAGCCTGGCGGGCCAGTCGGGCGGCGCGCTGAACGGGATCTCGAGCACGATCCTGGCGCGCGTACCGATGATCTCCATCCTCTGGTACCGCGCCATGCGAGTGCCGCTCGTGAACGCGCAGTGCCCGCCGGGAAACTCGAGCATAGCGGCGGTGAGTGAGTCCGTCCTGTTTTCCGGATCACGCTCTACCATGCCGAGGACGCGGGTGGGCTCCTGCCCGAACAGAAAACGCGAGAGGTGGATCGGATAGCAGCCGATGTCGAGCAGAGCGCCGCCGCCCTGCTCGGGTCGGCTCCGATAGTCCGCGGGATCGTCCAGGAAATAGCTGAAGTGCCCGTTGACCAGGCGCAGGTCGCCGATGCGACCCGAGGCGATGATCCGCTGAACCTCGAGCCATTGAGGGTGGGTGCGTACCATGAAGGCTTCGCCGACGAGCAGGCTCGAACGGTCGCGCGCACGTTGCAACTCACGCACCTCCACCACGTTCCGCGCGATCGGCTTCTCGCAGAGGACGTGCTTCCCCGCCTCGAGCGCCTTGATCGACCAGGGCACGTGCAGATGATTGGGGAGCGGGTTATAGACCACCTCCACTTCTGGATCCTCCAGCAACTCCTCGTACGATCCATAGCTGCGCGGGACGCCCATTCGGTCCGCGGCTTCGCGCGCCCGGTCGGCGCTGCGCGACGCGATCGCCACCACACGCGTCCAGCGCCCACGCTGCATCGCCGGGATCACCTTGTTCATCGCGATGCGGGCGACCCCGAGGACGCCCCAGCCCACTGGTTCGATCGCCTGCTCGTCGTTGCTCAAGAGGTCCTCTGGAAGACGGTGACCATCTCCGCTGCGCAAGCCGTTCGCCAAGCTGCCCGATCGGCGGCGGTTATACAAGTATTGCTGGCGCTTATGACGCCGGCCTCACCCCGCGCCTGCTTGCGCGCCGGCGGCGTGGCGGACCTTTCGCGGACGGTGCCGCCGGGTTATGAATAATGGAGCCTCGCGTATCGAAACAGCCCGCTTGGCGGGGATTCCAGCAACAGGAACGGCTCGCGACGCCACGACTCCCGCCGCGTCCGCCCTCGACCCGCCGAGGTGCCGTTGGTCAACCCACCGCACCTTGGAGGAGAACAAGTGGCCCGGAGAAGCGAGAGGCACGTCATGCCGTCAGAGGACGGGTGGGAGGTGCGAGCTCCTGGCGCAAGGACAGCGCTCACCGACCAGTTCAAGCGGGCCCAGCACCACATCAACCTAAACTCCCGTGAGCGGGTGGCATTCGCCGCCCACCTCGAG
>JAHWJV010000061.1 GCA_019348265.1 Gemmatimonadota bacterium | reverse complement strand
AGAAGCACGAGAGCGGCGCCGCCGGCCGCCCAGTAGATCCAGCCCGGGCGACGCGAGGGCCGGTCCTCGCCGAAATCGGGCGGATACATGACCGTGCCATCCCCGAGCGGGAGCGCCTGCGTGGCGATCTCTTCGGGGGCCGGCGCGGGACGAAGCGCGTCGGAGACTTCCTGCTCCAGCCGGTCGGCAACCTGGTAGGCGGACGCGGCATCGGTCGGGCCGACGGGTCGGCCCTCTTTCAGGCGGCGGCGCAGGTCGAGCAGGTCGTGGACGGAGGCGGCGAGCTCGATGGAGATGCGGTCGTGCTGGCGCAGCTCGGCGAGCACCTCGTCGGCGGCCAGCTCGTCGGGCGCCAGCGCGCGTAGCCGCACGGGCACGGCGATCGCCGGGTGGTCGCGCAGGACGCGCCTCAGCGACATCTCTACCGCGCTCGCCACCTGGATGACGGCGGAGCGCTCTTCTTCGGGAGCGAGCGACCCGCCTCGCAGCGAGGCGACGACGTTCCCGATCGTTCGGAGAGGCCGCAACGCGGCCTCTCGCTCATCGTGCGGCCCCTGCTCCACCCTGCCTCCTTATCGCACGGTCAGCTCTCGATCTCGATCAGCCCAATCCGGGCGCTCTCGCGGAGGAAGGCCTCCGCGTCGTCGTGCGGCACGTCACGACCCGTGAGGTTACGCACCCGTTGTGCCGCTTTGCGCATGAAGGCGGCGAGCGGCTCCGCCGGGTCCGAGAGCTCGTCGCGCATCCGCACGACGATCTCCTCCCAGGTACCCACGAACACGCGACCGTCGGCCGTTCGTACCCGGTGCACCGGGACATCCGCCGCCCCCCGCTCTTCGGCCGAGTCTCCCGACGATTCCATCGCGAACGACGACTCCTCGAACGCGGCCTCGACCTCGGCGAGCAGATGGTCGACCGGGTCGGGGTCGGCCTGCAGCTCGAGCCAGCGGTCCCGCCAGGGGGCGAGCGCGGGATCGTCGTCCGTATGGCCTTCCAGCGAGCCCTTCAGCTCGATGTAGCGCCAGAGGGAGAGCGGGTCCCAGTGCTCGGCCGGGGGGACGCGCTCCATCTCCCGCAGTGCGGCTTCCAGGTCGCCGCGCTCGAAGAGCAGGTGCGAGAGGTAGATGCGTACCTCGTGCAGCGCCTCGTCGAGCTTCAGGGCGGCGCGAAGCTCCCGCCGGGCGCCGAGATCGTCGCCGAGCGCGTGCAGCGTGTAGGCCAGAGCGGCACGCACCTCGGCCGTGTCCGCGTGCGCTTTCGCCAGCCGTACCAGTCGCTCCCGCGACTCGCGGTACATCCCCTCGCGGTACAGCGCCCGCCCGATCGCCAGCCCCAGCTCCGGGTCGTCGCCCAGCCCCAGGTCGTCTACCTTCGCGAAACAGTTCAGCGCCTCGTCCACCCGGCCGAACTTTAGAAGGGTCTCGCCGGTGCCTACCCAGCCGTCCTCATGGTCGGCGTCGAAGGTGAGCGCCTGCTGGAAGCAGTTGTAGGCCCAGACGAACTCCTCACGGGCCAGACGCACGTAGCCGAGCCCCACGTGCAGATCGGCCGAGTCAGGATAGCGACGCAGCCCCTCCCGGAGCACGTCGAGCGCCTGATCGTATTCGCCGGAATCGTAGAGCTGGTGGGCGCGCTCGTCGAACTCTTCGGAGCTGATGAAGGAGAAGGTCATGCGGAAGCTGGCAGGAAGAAGTTCAAAGTTCAAAGTTACCGTCTCGAGCGAAACACACACCGGTTTGGCCGATCGTCCCTTTCACTTTGAATCTTGAGCTTTGAACGCGCCGCCTGAAGTATAAACATGTTCCCCGTCCCGATCTACCCCACGGGTCACAGGCTTGCGCGGGCTGTCGAGCGCGCGCATCTTCCACCCCCCTTCAAGGAAGTGAAAACATGTTCAACTGGCTGCGCCGCCGCAGGCTGAGCGCGGGTGCCCGCAAGAGGATGCTCCTCGTGTCGGCACGGGCTGAGGAAGCCATCATCGAGACGCACGTCTCGAACATCATCGACCTGCTCGTCAACATCGGTGACGAGGTAGACCTCGACCGCGGGGTGGAGCTGTACGTGGAGATGATGTCGCTGGACGAGACGCTCGCGGCGACGGTGACCAATCGGCTGCTCGCCCGCTTCGAGGATCCGGACGCGCGTCTCCCCCGAGGCGCCCGACGCTTCAAAGACGTGTTCCGGAGCGAAGACCGGTGAGCCGGACGGCTCAGCGGCCTTCGACGATCGACTGGGCCGGCACCGCGCGGGTCAATCGTACCCGCGTGATCCGCCGGTCTTCGATCTCCTCCACGTGCAGCATGATCCCGCGGCCATTCCCAAGAGGCCCCACCTCGTCACCCGGGACGGGCACTCGGCCCAGCATGCCGAAGATGTAGCCGCCCAGGGTGTCGAAGTCCTCCTCCGGCAGCTCCAGCTCGAACCGCTCGTTCACCTCCGAAAGCGCCGCGCCACCGTCGATCAGCACGTCGCCCTCTGGGGTCGCCGCGAACTCCGGCTCCGCGACGTCGTACTCGTCGTTGATCTCGCCGACGATCTCTTCGAGCAGGTCCTCCATCGTCAGCAATCCGTAGGTACCTCCGAACTCGTCCAGAACGATGGCCAGGTGGACGCTCTGCTGGCGCAGCTCCGCCAGGATGTCGTCGACCGGCTTCGTGTCCGGAACGAAGTAAGGCTCGCGCATCAGCCCGCGGATGTCGAAAGACTCCTTCGGGTTCCCCGCCGGATCGGCGAGCAGCGGCAGGAGGTCCTTGGCCAGCAACACGCCGATCACGGTGTCGATGGTGCCCTGGTAGACGGGGATCCGCGAGTGTCCCTCGTTGATCACCACGTCGACAAGAGCGTCGAAGCTCACCTCTACGGGAACCGCGATGATGTCGATGCGTGGAGTCATTACCTCGCGCGCGACGGTCTCGGAGAACTCGAAGACGCCGTCGAGCATCTCGCGCTCGTCTTCCTCCACCACGCCCTGCTGGTGCCCCTGGGAGATCATATCGCGGATCTCGTCGGCCGTATGGAGCAGCGGCTGCAGCGACGGTGTGGACATTCCCACCGCGCGGGCGATCAGGCTCACCGCGCGGGCGAGCGGCCAGACGACCGGCCGGAGCACCAGCGCCAGGATCCGCAGCGGCGCGACGACGAATTCCGCGATGCGCCCGCCCGGATGGTTGATCCCCACCAGCTTCGGCACCTGTGAGCTCAGCACCGAGTGGACGACGGCGCCGAACGCGAGCGTGAGGAAAAAGACGGCGGGGGCGAACGAGCTGCCGGCGCTGGCGAGCGCGAGCATGGCGAGACCATAGCCCACGCCCAGGGTGGAAACGCTGCGGCCGATCTGGGCCAGCAGGAGCACCTCGTCGGGATGGGCTACGCCGATCAGTCCGGGGCGCTGGCGGCCGGGGTCGCGACTACCCGCCTCGAGACGCCCACGAGGGGCCGTCAGCAGCGCGGATTCAGCGGTTACGAAGAAGGCGTTCGTCGCGAGGAGCGCGAGAACCGGGAAAAGCAGCGGGAGGTATATGTCGGGGTCCATAGCGGGTTAAGGGACCCCGACGCGCGTCGGGGTCCCCCCTGTATTGTTGGATCAGGCGGCCGCCGCCGAGGCGCCGTCGGATCCCTCTTCACGCTCCGCCTCCGTGGCGGGATCGACCTGCACATTGTCGATCACCGGGCGGCAGAAGCGCATGCCGATGGTTCGGAGCTCCCCCAGCTGCTCGCGCGAGAGCGAGGGATAACCCTCCGCCATGTATTCGATCGTGTCGTCAAACCAGCTGGTCTGATCTTCCGGGGTGGCCCGGATGACGCCGCAGCGGTGAATGTAGTGAAACAGCTCGTCCCGGGCCCGGTCGAAATCCGCCGGTTGCCCACTCGTTTTGTTACGACTCAAGAATCTTCCCCCCTCGTGCTCACGCGAGGTGCCACGAATCTAAAGGATGCCAGAATTTCTGAAGGATTCCGGAAATGTGTTCACGAATATAACGGAAAGGCAGGCCACCGCAAACCTCCGCCGTGGGAGGCGCGCCGCTTGCAAAGTGGAGGGCGCAGCGGTGACGACCGATCCTGCCCCAACCGTGTGCAATGAGCATTCCGCCCGAGATCGCGAGCTGGAAGCCGGCCGGCCGCGCGAGGAGCGGCACGGAGTGGGAGGGGCTCGCGCCGCGGTCGCGGATGACGTGGGTCGCGCCGTTCCAGATCCACTCGCTCGAGTTCGGGACGGGCGAGGAGCCGCTCGTGCTGCTCCACGGGCTTTCGGGCTCGGCTCACTGGTGGCGGCGCAACGTACCCGCGCTGGCGCAGCGGTATCGTGTGGTGATCCCGGAGCTGGTAGGGTTCGGTCGCTCGCCGGCCCCGAAGCGGCTCCCCTCGCTCGACAAGACCGCGGATCTGCTCGACTCCTGGATGGAGGAGATGCGGCTCGATCGGGTGCACCTCGCCGGCCACTCGATGGGGGGGCAGATCTCGATCCACCTGGCGGCCCGGCACGCCACCCGGCTGGACCGGCTGGTGCTCATCGACGCGGCCGGGATCCCGCGCCCGGTGACGCCACGCAACGCGCTTCGCTTCGCGATCGAGGCGAGCCCTCTCTGGCGCTGGGGCGACCCGCGCTTCCTGCCGACCATCGTGCGGGACGCGCTGACCGCCGGTCCGCGGACGGTGGTCGGCGCCATCGGCCACATCCTGCGCGACGACGTCCGCCCGCTCCTGGCCCGCATCACCGCCCCCACCCTGGTCGTCTGGGGCGAGCGAGACCACCTGGTTCCCCTCGCCCACGCGGCGGAGCTGCGCAAGCACATCCCGCACGCGCAGCTCGCGGTTCTCCGCGGCGCGGGGCACAACCCGATGGTCGACCGTCCGGCGGACTTCAACCGCCTCCTTCTCCGTTTCCTGGGTGGTGAGAGTGTCGGTCGCTGAGCAGCCATCGAATGCAGATCGGCTCGGGCGCTGCGCGGCGGAGTGGTCGGGAGCGGAGCGGGTGCGCGTAGGCGAGTGGGACGTGCGCTACCGCGAAGCGGGGGACGGCCCGTCGATCGTGCTGGTGCACGGGCTCGGCGTCTCGGCCGACTACTGGTGGCGGAACGGCCCGCCCCTGGCCGCCGCGGGCTTCCGGGTGCTCGCTCCGGACCTCCCGGGGTTCGGCAGGACCAAGGGCCCAGAAGCAGGCCTCTCCGTGACACAGCAGGCGACCGCGCTGAGGGAGTGGACCGAAGCGCTCGCCCTGCCCGCAGCCACGTTCGTCGGCCACTCGCTCTCCTGCCAGACCATCCTGCAGCTCGCGGTCGAGTGGCCCGACCGGGTGACGGGGCTGGTACTCGCCGCGCCGACCGGCGAGCCCGCGCGCCACCGCCTGCTGCACCAGGCGGTGGGCCTGCTGCTGGACATACCGCGGGAGTCGCCCCGTCTGGCCGTAGAGGTCGCGACCGCATACCTGCTCGCCGGCCCGCGCCGCATCTGGCGGACCTGGAACCTGGGGGGTAAACACGATCCACTCCCGCTTCTGCCCCGCGTGACGGCCCCCGGGATCGTGCTACTTGGGACGCGCGACCCCGTCGTCCCCCACGACTTCGCGAGATCGCTCGCCCACGGCCTCGGTCAACCCGACATCACCTGGATCCAGGACGCCGCGCACGCGCTCATCTTCACCCATGCTGACGCGTTCAACGCGGCGGTCCTGGACTTTATAGGGACCAGGGGATAAGGGACAGGGGACAGCCCTCGGAACGCAGCAAGGGCCGCCACCACGCATGATGTCGGCCCCCGAGCTTTGTTTCCCCGCGTTCCCTGTTCCCTATTCCCTGCTCCCTAGTCGTTGCGCCAGCGCCCAGGCAAGCAACGGGACCAGGAGCTCGTGGGGGCCGGTGATCTGGAAGCCGGTGCCGCCGCTGGAGCGGGTGGGGCGCTCGACGACGTTCACGCGGGGGCGGTAGTGGCGCAGCATGTCGAGGTCGCAGGCGGTGAACTGGCGCGGGACGCCGTCGTTCAGGTTGCGCGCGACGGTGAGCGCCTTGAGGAAGACCTCCGGCATGATCACGGCGGAGCCGACGTTGACGACCACACCGCCGTCGTCGAGCGCGGGGAGCGCGGCGGCGAGGCGGCGGAAGTCCCGGTGCCCGGTGTCTCCGATGGCGGCGCCGTCGGCGGCGGGGTGCTGGTGAATGATCTCGGCGCCGATGGCGGGGTGGACGGTGAAGGAGACGCCGCGGCGGTAGCACTGCAGAAGG
Source organism: Gemmatimonadota bacterium (assembly GCA_019348265.1). GTDB lineage: Bacteria > Gemmatimonadota > Gemmatimonadetes > Longimicrobiales > Longimicrobiaceae > JAHWJV01. Next base: position 5,754 of record JAHWJV010000061.1, on the reverse strand, counting down.
AGCGAGAGCTCCGGGTAGGCGAGGTCGGAGCGGTCGTGGAGGTCGCGGCCGAGTGCCTCGCCCATCCCCCACTTCGCTTCCATGCCGCGCCGGAAAGCGACGTTCATGTCGCGGCCCGTCTCATCCGCCATGCCGAAGGAACCGTCCGCTAGGCCGGCCTCGACGTCCTCGCTGGTGCCGCCCCACCGCGCCATCTCGTAGTCGTGCACCGCGGCGGAGCCGTTCGAGGCGAGATGCGTGAGCGCTCCTCGCTCCATCAGGTCGATCAGCAGTGGGCCGATACCGGTCTTCACCACGTGGCCGCCCAGCATCCAGACCACCGCGCGTTTCCGCGTCACCGCCTCCTCGATCGCGTCGACGACGCGCAGGAGCGATTCCGCCTGGAGGACGCGCGGGAGGGACGCGAGGAAGTCCGAAAAGCCGGCTCCCTGGGCCGGCGGCGTCGCGAACTGGTCTGCCTGCACCTTGTTCGGCCGGCTCGACACCGGGATGGTGCGAACGCGAGAGAGGTCCGCCTCCGGTATGGAACCGGGGACAGACCTCTCAGGGGTATCGGGCTGATCGGTCACCAGGTCGTCGCTATTGGGGGGCGGACCAGGCCGTCCGCGCCTCGCCTGCCCGGTAAGACCGCAAATTCAGCGTGAGCGAACCGATCACCGGCACCTTGCTCCTCATCTGGACCATGATGCGCCGGTCGTCATCGGAGAAGAACACCTCCGCCTCCCCGCCCTCAGCGAAGAGACCCTTGGCCTTGATGATCGGCCGCACGACGATCGTCTGGAAACGGCCGGCCGGTACCGAGATGGTCTGCTTCCGCAGGACCTGAATCACCACGGGGGTCCCGGAATCCTTGTAGTACCGCGGGATGTTGTAGGTCTCCCCGACCCGGAGCGGGAGCGTCCTCGCGTAGAAGAGGAAGGAGACGTCGTCCAGCGGCGAGCTGGTTGGAATCGACCCGGTGTCGCCGTTGTCGAGCCGCCGATACGTGCGGGTTTCGGGGAAGAACTCGTAGGTACGGTTGCGCTCGAAGCGAAGCTCCTTCTGGTCCTGCCTGAAGCGCCGCGAGAAGAGCCCCTGCACGTCGATCCAGGAGTCGAACCGATCGTTGACGCGAGCCAGCGGGAGGCCGCCGGAGATGCTAAGGGCGGCGTGGTACGTCGGCTTCCCGTGCACCATCTCGACACCGAGCACCTCCATGGTCCCGCTCCCGACGGACACCCCGCCGAGCCGAGCCTGGTAAACCGACAGCTCGCCCGGCGCGAAAGGCACGGGGGCGTAGCTCGCGGCGGAGGGCGCCTGCGACTGCTGGCCCGCGCGCGCGACGCTGCCCGCCGACGCGAGCAGCATGGTCGAAAAGAGCGGGATACCCAGAGTGAGGAGTGGGCGTCTCATTCGCGCATCCTCACGCCGCCGCGTCGGACTGCTCGCCGAGCGGCGGGAGGTGGCGCGCTCGCCGGGAGACTTCCCAGAGCTGGACGAGCGTCGTCCAGGCGCGGAAGCGGGTCTCGCGCTGGCGCCGGTCGTAGCGAGATGCGACGCCGGTCCCCTCCGCGCGGCGAGCGAAGGGCGCCAGTGCGAGCAGAAGCTCCACGTTGGCCGCCCACCCCTCGGTCGTGATCAGACGCGCGGCGCCTCGTTCGGCGAGCGCACGCTTGAGGATGGCGACCCGGTACGCGCGGAAGCCGCACAGCGGGTCTTCGATCCCCTCCGGCAGCGGAGCCCGCTTGAGGAGCAGGGGGAACCCCTTACGTGCCCAGCGTATCGAACGAGGCTCCACCTCGCCGCGATCCGCCACCGTGGCGGCGACCAGGTCGGCCCCCCCCTCGATCCGCTTCACCAGCAGCGGGATGTCCTCGGGCGCCTCGCTGAAGTCCGCCTGCAGGACGACCATCATGTCGCGGCGCGGGTGCGATGCCCGCGCCACGACCTCGCGGATCAGCCGCTCGACCGATGCGGCATAGCCCGCCCGCTCCGTGTTCCGGAGCACGGTGAGCGGGAGAACGCGCGAATACGGCGCGAGAACGTCCTGCGTGCCGTCGGTGGACGCGTCGTCCAGGACCAGCAGCTCGTAATCGCGTGGAAAATGGTCCATCACCCGCCGGATCTTCCATAGCAGAAGACCGATGGTCGGAGCCTCGTCGTGGGTCGGGATGCAGATATAGATCAAGGGATCTCCCCAAAGGCTTCAGCGTGCTCCGTCAGCGGCCCAGGGGCGCCGGACCGGAGTGGTTGTACCGGGCGCGCCGCCTCAATGTTCCGTGGGAGGCGGGGTCTTCCACCTCTTGTGGAACCAGAAATACTGGCCTGGATCCTTGCGAATCTCCCGCTCCAGGCTCGCCGCGAGGCTCGCCGTCACGCGGACCACGTCGGCGTCCAGGTCGCCCGTCGCGTGGACGGGAATCCGCTCCGCGGTGAGCCGATACCGTCCGTCTGGCAGGCGGCGGGCCACCGCGGAGAAGAGCGGAGCACCGAAGCGGAGCGCCATCATCGCGGGACCGCGGTAGGTAGAAGACGGGACGCCGAAGAAGGGGACGAAGGCGCCCGCCGAGCGCGCGTCCTGATCGCCCACGATCCCGATGGTGTGCCCCTGGGACAGCGCCCGCAGGATCCGGGTGGGCGCGACGCTCATCTCCATCACCTCGACGCCCATCCTCCGCCGGGCCGCCTCGACCTGGGCATCGACGAGCGGGTTCCGCTGGCGCTTCACGATGGCGTCGATGGGCATGCCGCGCGCGGCGACGGCCGCCGCGGCGACCTCCCAGTTGCCGTAGTGGCCGGTTGTGAAGAGAAGGCCCCTCCCCTCGGCGAGCGCCGCCTGCACCGCGGCGAAGTCCTCCTCCGGGATATCGGTCAGCTCGATGATCTGCTGCCGCGACATGCGCGACAGGCGGACCATCTCGAACGCCTCGCGGCCCAGGTGTCGATACGTCTGGCGGGTGACCTCCTCGATCCATTCCGGGGCCGCCCCGGGAAACGCGCGGCGGAGATTCGCCTCGACCGTCTCACGGCGGATGCCGAGCGCAGAGCCGGCGAGGGTGCCGATGGCGGTGCCGAGCCCGCGCGCGACGCGGGACGGAAGGCGCGCGACGACCATTTCCAGAGCCCGGCTGACCGCGTACTCCGCCCTGTCGCGGAAGGTCGGTTTGCGCACCCGGCTCAGGCGCCGGCGGGTTCGCCCGCCGAGCCCCAGCTCGCGATCATCTCCGCGCTCTGACGGTAGGCGCCGTCCTGCACGCGCGCCCACCACTCCCGGTTCTCGAGGTACCAGCGCACCGTGTCAGCGAGCCCCGACTCGAATGAGCGCGTCGGAAGCCAGTCGAGCTCGGCTTCCGCGCGCCGGAAATCGATCGCGTAGCGCCGATCGTGGCCCGGTCGGTCGGTGACGTACTCGATCCGCTCTTCACCGACCCCTACGGATCCGATGATCGCGCGGACCACGTCCAGGTTCCGGCGCTCGCTCGCGCCGCCGAAGTTGTACACCTCGCCCGGCTCGCCGCGCTCCAGCGCCGCGAGCACGCCCCGGCAGTGGTCCTCGACGTGGATCCAGTCGCGCACGTTCTCGCCGCGGCCGTAGACCGGGAGCCGCTTCCCCGTGATCGCGTTGACGATCATCAGCGGGATCAGCTTCTCCGGGAACTGGTAAGGGCCATAATTGTTTGAGCAGCGGGTGACCACCACGTCCATGCGGTGAGTATGGTGATAGGCGAGAACCAGGTGGTCGGCCGCGGCCTTGGTGGCGCTGTAGGGCGATGAGGGCGCCAGCGGCGTCGTCTCGCTGAACGGGGCGTCGTCCGGCCCGAGATCGCCATATACCTCGTCCGTGGACACCTGGACGTAGCGTTTCACCCCGGCGCTGCGAGCCGAGTCGAGCAGGATCTGCGTGCCGACCACGTTGGTGCGGACGAAGGGCGCGGAGCTGAGGATCGAGCGGTCGACGTGGCTCTCCGCCGCGAAGTTGATCAGCGCGTCGAAGTCACCCCCGTCGAGGAGCCCCTGAACGGCGGCCTCGTCGGCGATGTCGGCCCGCACGAAACGGTAGCGCCCGCGCGCTTCCGCGGCCTCGGCCACATCCGCCAGGTTCTCCGGATTGCCGGCGTAGGTGAGAGCGTCGACGTTCCAGATCTCCCACTCGGGCCGCTCAGCCAGCAGAAGCCGCACGAAGTTGCTCCCGATGAAGCCCATCCCGCCTGTTATCAGGATTTTCATGTTCTCGTTGTCGATTTCGGCAGCGGCGTCGGCTGGATCGGCCGCGTGCTAGAAAGATACAGAATCGGGTAAGCCAGGGCGAAGCGCCCGCTCCACGCATTCGAGGACGTCCCTGGTGGTGATCGTCTCCATGCGGCCGAGTCGAGGCTCGGTGCGGGAGGGATCCGGCGCTTCGCCGGGATTCGTGTAGCGATCCACCCAGAGGTCCTGGAACTTCCCGTAGGGGCCGACGCGCCACGGGTTGGTGTGGCCGTATAGCCCGACGACCGGTACGTCCATCGCGCGGGCGAGGTGCAGCGGCCCGGTATCCGGCGCCACGAGAAGCCTGCTCCCGTCGAGCGTCCAGATTGCGTCGCGGAGCGGGTAACCGAGCCGCCAGGCCGGGCGGAGGGAAGCGCGGTCGGCGATCTCGCGCGCGATCCGCGTCTCACGCTCTCCGTGCCCGCCGACGAGGACCACCTCGGCGCCGAAGTCGTGGTGAAGCGCATCCACCACCTCGACATACCGGCCGGGGAGCCAGTCCTTCCTGCCCATCGCTGACGCCGGCACCACCGAGACAACGGGCCGGCTCTCGAACTTCGCAAAGAACTCCCGCTGTGCGGTACGCTCTTCCGGGGTGATGGAGATGCGCCACTCCAGCGGCTCCGGACGCGCCACGCCCAGTACGTCCAGGAACTGGAGGAACATGTCCTGGGTGTGCCCTCGTCGACGGGGCGGCAGGTGGTCGTTGACGGCGAGCCAGACCCACTCGGGGCTCCGGTCGCGCCCGAAGCCGACCCGGCGCGGTGCGCCTGAGAAGAGTGTCGGCCAGATGCTCTTCGCGAGGTAGTTCAGGTTCAGAGTCAGATCGAAGCGACGGCCGCGCATGTCACGCCACAGCTCCCTCACCCCGGCCACGCCGCGGCTCCTGCGATAGACGATCACCTGGTCGACCGAAGGGTGCGGCGAGAGCACCGGGGCGGCCATCGGCTCGACGACCCAGGTGATGCGCCAGTCGGGGTGCGCCCGTTTCAGTGCGTTCACGACGGGTAGCCCGTGAACCACGTCCCCGAGCCCGGTGAGGAGGACGACGCAGACCTCGCGTACCCGGTCAGCGCTCATCGCCGCGGCTCCAGCGCGACCGCGAACATCAGCCGACGACTGGCCCGCGCGACGAGCCTCACGCCCCGAAGAATGCCCGGATCGCGTCGACTACCTGCTGCTGCTCGCCACTGGTCAGCTCCGGATAGACCGGGAGCGAGAGCACCTCGCGCGAGGCGAGCTCCGCCTGCGGGAAGTCGCCCTCCCGATAGCCGAGGTACTCGAAGCACTGCTGGAGGTGCAGCGGGAGCGGGTAGTACACGGCGCTGCCGATCCCGCGCTCGCGCAGGTAGGTCGCCAGCTCGTCGCGCTTCCCAGCGCGCACACGGATGGTGTACTGGTTGACGATGCTCTCGTTCTCGGGCCGGACCGGCGGGGTAACGATCTCCTGCTCCAGCCCGACCAGCGCCTCGTCGTAGAAGCGCGCATGCTCGCGACGCGCCTCGCTCCACCGCGCCAGGTGCGGGA
>JAHWJV010000060.1 GCA_019348265.1 Gemmatimonadota bacterium | reverse complement strand
ACCGCGGCCCGCCGCCCGCCCGCACCCTCCCGAGCGACGAGGGACAGCTCGGCGATCCAGGCGCTGGCGACGCTGAAGACCGCTCCGCTGACCGCTCCCTGCAGCGCCCGTCCGGCGAAGAGCAGCGGCAGCGAGGACGCCGCCCCGACCAGCAGCAGCGAGGTGAGGCCGGCCAGGACCATGCTGGGCAGCACCACCCGGCGGCGACCGAAGCGGTCCGACAGCGGACCGGCCACCGCGAGCGCCGGCAGCAGCCCGAGCGCGTAGCAGCCGAAGACAGCGGTGAGCACGTCCGGGCCGAGGTCGAGCGTGTCCCGGTCGATGAGCAGCAACGGTGTCGGCACGTTGGTCCCCGCCGCCACCACGAACAGCGCGAACGCCGCCCGGCGCCAGGTCCTCGCGTCGGCCGTGGTCACGCGCCGGACCGTACACTGGAGAGTTCATGAGTCTCGGTCAATCGGCCGCGCCGCGCGCCAGGCGACGCGTAGCGATCCTGAAGTCAATGCCCCGGCTGCTGATGGTGGGCCGAGCTCGCGTTTCGCCAACACGCCGCTCTCCAACACCCAGGCCGAGACGAGCACGATCCCGCCGGTCATCGCCAGCCCCACCGGGCCAGCGCTGCTGACCGCGAGCATCAGCCCCAGCGCGATACCCAGGAACAGATAGGTCATATCCGTCGCCGAGATCCCCTCGGTACGGTAGCGCAGCATCGAGAAGACGGCAAACAGGCCGAAGGCCGCTCCCATGCTCATCTCCGAGCTGTTCAGCACGAAGGCGATGAGGAAGATGACCAGGTTGAAGGAGAAGAAGGTGAGGAACAGGTCGGTGCGCCTGTAGGTCCGGTAGTAGATTACCCGGATCAGGACGATCACGCACGCGAGGTCGATCGCCAGGCGCGTCGCCATGGCGGCGAGCGGCGCGGACAGGAGATTGGCACCCACTTCCATCAGGTTCTGGCTCAAGGGTTGATGAGAGCGGGCCGATCCTCTCCAATACGCTCCAGTCGGCGGAGGACGCCCTTGAAGCGGTTCTTCTTCGCGCTCTCGTCGAGGCTCGCGATCCCGAGACAGTACTTGCTGAGCGCCCCTTCCATAGCGCGGCCGAGCCGAGCTCCGCCAGGGAAACGGTGTCGTAGGCGCTGGCGGCCTGCTCGATGGCGCGCACGACCAGCGGGACCGCGCGGCCACCTGAAGCGGAGGAGAACGGGATCGTCTGCGGGACGGAGGTCACCTCCCCGAGTGGGCCGAGGTTCCCGCGGAGTGTCTGTGGAGGCAATGGCGCTGCGCTGGCTACGGCGGCGGCGGCGGTGCTGGCGACCATCCGCTCGCCGCATCCAGGATCGCAGTGATGTACATCGCCCGCGGCTCCCGCGTTGGTACGCGCCGGGCTCACGAAGGCTGCTCGAAGATGTGCTTCGGTGGTGTGACGCACCAGGGAATGGGAGCCGGGTGGAGGAAGGTGCGGTCACGAGCCTCCACCCGCCTCGGCATCAGCCTTATTGCTGCCCGGGAACCATCCCGAGCTGGCGCAGCATCCCGGCCGTGTCGAAGATCGTCCAGGTTTCCGCGATCTTGCCGCCCGCCAGCCGGTGGATGCTGATCCCGGTCGCGGTGATCGTCCGCCCCGTCGCGGGAATCCCCATCAGGGCGCCCTGGTGCGTGCCGCGGCCGGTCCAGCGCTCGACGACCTTGTCCTCCGCGATGATCTGGTCGTCGAGCTTGACCGAGAAGTCGGGGAATGCCTGCCGATAGAAAGTGACCATCTGCTCGAGCCCTTCCCGGCCCGAGCCCATGTCCGCGGTGGCGGGGTCGTGATGCACGTAGTCCGGGGCGAGGATCTCTTCGGCCGCCGAGAAGTTGCCTCCGTTGAAGACTTCGTCGATGAAGCGACGGACCACGGCTCCGTTCTCGTTCGCTGACATGATCGATCCTCCGCTGGGGGTGGTGGGCGCGTGGCGGGGAGCCGCCAAACGGCGCTGATTCTGGGTCAAAACCCGTGCCCCGTCACGCGGGTGCGAAACCAATTTCGGCGAATGGGGAACACCTCCGCCGCTGAGGTGTCAAAGCCGGCTGGTCGCCACCTCCCCGGTCTCAACGTCCGGGAGCCAGTCCCACCGGCGCGCGGCCATCTTTTGACCATCCGCACATATTTTTTCCCTTCGAGCACTTCCCCTCGGGAAGCGCCCGTCCACGCGAGGAGCCATGCGTCTACCCGTGCTCGTGCCTGCCGTTGCCCTGCTCATGCTCGCCAGCATCGTCGCCATCGCCGAACGGGGTAGCCCGAGTGCGAGGAACAGGGCGCCGCTCGTCATGCCGGTAGCCGCTCCGCCCGCCATGGTCGCCCCGGCCGCGCCCGAGGTGAAGATCGAGGTTGCCGCTCCGGTCAGCGCCGCCGAGATCCGCGCCGCGAAGGTGAGCACGGCCATCACCTCTCTGGCCGATCGCGTGCAGCTGAAGAGCCACCCGGAGGCGCTCCGCCTCGCCTTTCACGCCTACTTCAACTTCCGCGCGGCACATCCCGAGCAGGTGAAGAAGCCGTACCTCTACTTCGTGGATTACGGGCTCGACAACCGGACGCCTCGCGGGTACGTCTTCGACATGGAGTCGCTGCGGCTGATTGACGGCCCGTTCATGGTCGCGCACGGACGCGGGTCGTTGAGCTCCGCCGACGGTGTGCCGACGCGCTTCACGAACCGGGAGGGGAGCGCGTCCACCTCGCTCGGGCTTTACGTCGCGCAGGAGACGTACAACTTCGTCGGCCACTCCGGTGGGGGCACTTATCGTTCAATCGGTCTGCGGCTCAAGGGCGTTTCCGGACGGTTCAACAGCGCCGCCCGGGCGCGCGGCGTCGTGGTACACGGCGCCCCGTACGTGACGCCCGGCAGAGCCGGCCGCAGCGAAGGCTGCCCGGCGATGGAGCCGGAGCGCGCCGAATGGCTCATTCCCGAGATCGCCAACGGCGGGCTCGTGTTCCTCTTTTCCCCGCACGACCCGCAGTGGATGCAGGAAGAGCCCTGGGCCGCCCACGACCTGGTGCAGCTCGCCGGCTCGCCACTCAATAGCCAGCCGCGGTAGGCACGCCCTGCGGCGGTGTAAGAGCCCCGGATGCGACGAGGCCCCGCAGCGTGGAAGCTGCGGGGCCTTCTCCGTTCATGATGCTGGTCTCTGGACCGGAGCCGTGCTCCGGGGGCAGTCAGGAGCCGCCCTTTCCCAGCGGAACTCCGGACCCGATCTTAGAGGGGCGGCGCTCGCGCGGCCCTGTCACCCGCGCGTGTGCCGGTTGCAAGCTTGCGGCGACCTGTTCGCGTCCCGCTCGCCCGCTATCGCCGCAGCCTCACCTCACCAGACGCAGGAGCCCCATTCATGCCCAAGTCGATGTGCCGTTTCCCCAGCTGGTGCGGTCGCGGGCTGGCCCTGCTCCTCCTGCTGCTCACCAGCGCGGGTGCGGCCGGGAGCCAGCAGGTTCGTCCGCGGAACGTCGTGTTCATCCTGACGGACGATCACCGCTATGATGCGATGGGTTTCCACCCCGGAGCCCCGGAGTGGCTGGAGTCGCCGAACCTCGACCGCATGGCTCGCGGAGGCGTCCACATCGCCAACGCCTTCGTGACCACCGCGCTCTGCTCGCCCAGCCGCGCGTCTATCCTGACCGGCCAGTACACGCACCGCCACGGGGTGGTGGACAATGCCCGGGACGTCCCTCCCGGGACGCGCTACTTCCCACAGTACCTGCAGCAGGCGGGGTACCGCACGGCTTACGTGGGCAAGTGGCACATGGGTCAGGACACGGACGAGCCGCGGCCGGGTTTCGACCACTGGGTCTCCTTCCGCGGCCAGGGCCCGTACCACAACCCGGTGCTCAATGTCGACGGGCGCAGGGTCGAGCGGGCCGGATACACCACGGACATCCTGACCGAGTACGCGCTCGAGTGGCTCGAGAGGCAGCGCTCGGGCGAGCCGGGTCGCCCCTTCTTCCTTTATCTCTCGCACAAGGCCGTGCATGCGGAATTCGCTCCCGCCGAGCGCCACGCCGGCCGGTACAGGAACGCAAAACTGACCTACCCCGAGACGATGCGGAGAGACGCCCCGGGCATCGATAGCTGGCCCGAGTGGGTGCGACAGCAGCGCTCCTCCTGGCACGGCGTCGACTACATGTACCACGGGCGCATCAGCTTCGACGACTTCCTCCGCCAGTATGGCGAGACGCTCCTCGCGGCCGACGAGAGCGTCGGAAAGGTGCTCGATCTGCTCGAGAGGACTGGCCTCGACGACAACACGCTCGTCATCTACATGGGAGACAACGGATTCTCCTTCGGCGAGCACGGTCTGATCGACAAGAGACACGCCTTCGAAGAGTCGATCCGCGTGCCGATGCTGGCATGGGGGCCGGGGCTGGTTCGGCCGGGTACGACGCTGAACCAGATGGTGATGAATATGGACGTCATGCCCACCGTACTGGAGCTGGCGGGGGCGCGGGCGCCGGCCGACCACGCGGTCGATGGCCGCAGCTTCCTCCCGCTCCTGCGCGGAGAGAGCATCCCGTGGAGAAGCGAGGTGTTCTACGAGTACTACTGGGAGTGGAACTTCCCGCAGACGCCTACGCAGTTCGCACTGCGGACCGACCGGTATAAGTACATCCACTTCTATGGACTCTGGGGTCAGGACGCGCTCTTCGACCTCCAGGCCGACCCGGGGGAGGCGAGGAATCTCATCGCGATGCCGCAGCACAAGCAGCTTGCCCTGGACCTGAGGGGGAGGCTCTTCCGCGTGATGGAGGAGACCGGCGGGCTGCAGATTCCGCTGCGCGAGCCGCGAGGGCAGCCGAACGCCGCCCGCCGGCCGGCGGGTGCACGCAGCACCGATCCGCTCGCCGAACAGTAGCGCTCGCTTCGACGTCGAGACCGGCACGGGCGGCACGGGTTCTGTAACGGAAAGTGGGGATCGGAATCGATGAATCTCACTCAGAACCGGAGGTGTGTCGTGACCGAACCGACGAGTGCCCAGGAACAGGCGATGTGCGCGATGTACCGTGACGGAGCGAGCCTGCGGACCCTGGAGGTGGCGTTCGACAGGCCGGACGAAGAGATCATTCGGATCCTGCACGACAATGGTGTCGTGCAGCGGAACGAGGGCGAAGGATGGGAAGCTTTCGTCGGCCGGGTTCGGGAGGATGTCAAGCACGAGACCGCCGCCTGAACCCGACGGTTGTACGACGCTCGGCCCCGCGATCACGCGGGGCCGAGCGTCGTTTCCGGTCCAGCTCGGATTGCGCGGAGCGCCGGATGCACTCGCATCAGGCACTCCCCCACCGTTCCGGAGCGGGAGCTACTTGCTCCCGCCGCCGCTGGCCTCCACCTGAGCCGGGCAGCAGCTGGCGCTGTCTCGATTTTCGCTGCTGCCGGGTCCGCCCTTTGCACCTCCGCCGCACTCCGAAGCCACCCTGACAACCGACGTACCCGAGGTGCCGTGTGATGAAGGAGCTGAGCAGCCCCAGCGAGCTGGAGTCGGTCTTCGCCGAAGAGACCGCCGTCCTGTACAAGCATAGCACGCAATGCCCCATCAGCGCCGCCGCGCACCGGCAGATGGACACGCTCCTCGAGCGCAATCCGGACGCGCCGCTGTACAAGGTGGACGTGCACTCCGCGAAGGGGCTCTCGGATACCATCGTCGAGAGAACCGGGATCGAGCATCAGTCGCCCCAGCTGATCCTGCTGCGCAGCGGATCTCCTACGTGGACGAGCGCACGAGGGGAGATAACGGCGGATGGACTCGCGGAGCAGCTCGAATCCAGCCGCTCCTGACCCGCGCGGCTATCCTTCGTCACGGTTCCGAGCTGCTCCGGACGCGATGAGTTCCTGCCCTACGAAGCGAACGACCCCCTCGTTTCCGGGGTGATTCTCCTGGTCGGTGCTTGTGGGCTGCTCGCGTACTACGCGACGGCTCGCGGCCTCGCCTGACCTGCGGCCGGCCAGCACGCGAGCGGCGTGGACCTACGACGGCAAGGGCCCGAGCGACATCGATGCGATGCCGCTCGGGCCCTTCTGCTTGGCTGTCCGGCGGCTCCGCCGGGGTTACAGCGGCCGGCCCTCGATGTACGCGTGCAGGAATCGGTTCTCGGTCTCGACGGTGTGGCGGAGCGCGTTCACCACGTCACCGATGGAGATGATCCCGACGAGCGCTCCATTGTCGACCACGGGCAGATGCCGGATGCGGCGCTCGGTCATGGTGTCCATGACCTCGCGAATGTCCGCGTCGGGCGAGGCGGTGATCACCTCAGGCGTCATCGCGTCGCGCACCTGCGCCGAGGCGATCTGCTCGACGTCGTCGGCCGCCCGGCGCAGGAGGTCGCGCTCGCTGATGATCCCTCGGATCTCGCCATCGAAAACCACCACCGCTCCGATGTTGTTCTGGACGAGGAGCTGCACCGCCGCTTGCAGCGGCAGCTCCGGCGCGATGGTGACGACGGCCGGGCCCTTTTCGCGGAGTATGTCGCGGATCTGCATGAGTACCTCGGTGAGCGGGTGCGCGGCGACCTGGGAATGGAGCGCCCTATTGTAGGGTAGCTCCGCCGGGAGCTGCAGGGAAGGAAGCTGAATGTCCGTGGCAAGCACTCCGTCAGAGAGATCGCGCCATCACCCGATCGCGCTGCAGGTCCGTGCCGAGCAGGAACTTCACCTCGCCCACGTCGCCGAAGCCGCTCTTCTCGTAGAACCGGACCGCTCGCGTGTTGTGCTCCCACACGCTGAGCCAGACCACCTCCGCCCCCAATTCTCGCGCGGTACCGATCGCGGCATCCATCAGTCGCCCGGCGAGGCCGCGGCCATGCCGGCGGCCGTCGAGATAGAACCGCTGGATCTCCACCGCTTCCCCCGCGGGCACCCCCGGGTGCGCCTCCCCCTCTCGGGTCCGGTGAAGTATCGCGTACCCCACCAGCCCGTCGCCGTCCTCCGCCAGCAGCGTCGTCCGGCGCGGGTCGGTCAGCTCCGCAGACTGCTGTGCTGAGCCGAACGCCTTCTCCAGGTACATCCGCATGTCCGCCGGATCGTTGTATGCCCCAAACGTCTCGTCGAACCAGCGCGCCGCACTCTCCGCCAGCGCCGGCGCGTCTCCTGGAGTCGCACGCCGGATCCTCTCTCCGCTCTCCGTCATGGATCGTCGGTCTTCAGTCTTTGATTACTCGGTCGCCAGTCGTTGGCTCCGGGCCCTGGATGATCTTGGCGGGAGCGCCGAGCGGGAGCGCCGCCGGGCAGTTCAGTACTCCGCCCCCTGCTGAATCTGAAGCCCCTCGCCCATTCATCGGAGAGGGTGGCGCGTCTCAGGGGTGAGGTCGGGCTCGTCAGGGGCGGCCGAGCGGGGCAGGGGGGGCCCGGAGAGCCTGGCAATGGCGGCGTGCAGGAGGGCGGGCCAGTGACGCCCCGCGAAGCCGACGACCTTCCCATGTCCGGTGAAGACGTAGTGTCGCTCGCGCCGGTGGATCGCCCGAGCCATTACCCGCGCCGCGCGTTCCGACCGCCAGCGGAGCCACTCCGGGATTGGCTCGCGCCGGTCCGCGTGAAAGACGCCCTGGTTGTCTACCGCGCGAATCTCGCTGTCCACGAACCCCGGGTACAGCGTCGTGCAACTGACGCCGCTGCCCCGCAGCTCGAGCGAGAGCGCCTGCCCGATGGAGCGGACGGCGGCCTTGGAAGCCGCGTACGCGGCTGCCCCGGGGGCCGGGATCATCCCCGCGACGCTGCTCACCAGTGCCAGCCGGCCGCCAGTGCGCCGCAGGTGAGGGAGCGCGTGGCGAGCCGTGAGCGCGACGCCAATCACGTTGACGTCCAACTGCCGACGCCAGTCGGAGGCGTCCAGATCCTCGATCCGCCCGGTCACGCCGAACCCCGCGTTCGCCACGGCGACGTCCATCCTGCCGAAGTGCTCCGCCACCGCGTCCGCCGCGCGGTTCAGCTGAGTCTCATCCGACACGTCGCACGGGAACGCGAGCGCGTCGCCGCCTCGCGACTCGATCTCCGTCACCAGGTCTCTGAGCCGATCCTCCCGCCGCGCTGAAACGGCGACTCGGCCTCCGAGGCTCGCGAAGGTGATCGCGAGGGCACGCCCGATCCCGGCGGAGGCACCGGTAATCCAGACCGTCTGGCCGACGAACATGAGACTCCGGCAGCCGCTGTGTGATGTCCCTTACGCGCCGAACCGGTAGAGCGAGAAGTCGCAGACCGGCGCGTAGCCGATCCGTGTGTAGACCGTGCTGGAGGTGGGGTTCGCCAGGTCGGTAAAGAGCACGCACATGCGGAACCCTTCCTCGAGGAGCAGTCGCGAGAGGTGGAGCACGCATGCCGTAGCGTAGCCATTCTCTCGTCCGCCGCGCGGCGTGTAGACGGCGTTCACCGCTACCGTGCCTCGGGTGGGGCGCGCGCGCGCGGCCATGGCGCGGGGCTCGCCATCCTCCCAGAGGTAGATCTCGCCGGCGGCGACGCGGCGTTCCGCGGTAGCGCTCGCCTGAGCGTGCGTCAGCTCGCCCAGTGCTTCCGCATCGAACGCCGACATCCAGTCGGTGACGAGGTCCCGGTCCGACTCCTCCGCGCGCCGGAGCCTGCCCTTCGGCGAAGTGAGCGGCCGGACCTCGGTGAGCGCGTAGAGCCTTTGCTGCATCGCGACCCGCGCCGGAAGCTGTGACGCACGGCTCCAGAGCAGGGAGAAGCGCTCCGCGATCGCGCGTGGCGCGACCACCGCTGGCGGGTGGACGCCGGACTTGCGCAGATGCCGGACGAGCGGCTCGAGCGTCGGCTCGAGAGTCTCCCTGTCGCTCGCCAGCACCAGCGGGTGCGGCGGCGCCATCATCGCGGCCAGCGCCAGTCCGTCGGTGTCGACGACGGTCGCGAAGAGACTCCCGTCCGGGCCCGCCGCGTTCCCCTGAGCCATCGCCGTCGCCGCGCCGAGTATCAGACTGTTTCTCGCCTCGTCCCGCTCCAGATCCGTGACCGTGTGGCGCAGAAAGGTTTCCGGTGTCGAATGGGTATGCAAGCGCATCATCTATTCGCGTTAGCGCGGCCCGCCGGTGGGGGGGCCTGCTGTTCGAGTCGCCTGAGTAGCTCCAGCGCGTTGGCCGTCGCTGCGCCGCTGGCGGTGTTGTCGAAGATGCACCACACCGCTTCAGCCGTCGCCCCCGCGGAGCGCACCTCCTGGGCCAGCCCCTCGATATACTCAACCCCATAGGACGAGTAATAGATCCGCGGGGAGCCGTGTAGCCGAAAGTATACGGTTGCGGCCGATCCGCCGGGCACCGCCGCTTCGGGCACCCGCGCGGGATCGGCCGCGACGCGCGAGACGTGCCAATCTTCCATCAGCTCCTCCGGCAGCGCCTCGAACCAGCTCGGGTGTCTCGGCTCCAGCGATACCGGCCCCGAATGCTGCGCGCGCAGAGAGGCGAAGAACGCACGCGCGGTCTCCGCCTCGTACTCGAGGCTCGGGGGCAGTTGCACCAGAAGGCATCCCAGCCGTTCTCCCAGGCCCGCGACCTGATCCAGAAACTCCCGAAGCTCCTCCTCCGCCGCGACCAGCCGTCGCGCGTGCGTGATGGTCTTGGGGAGCTTGACCGAAAAGCGGAAATGCTGCGGAACGCTCGCTGCCCAGCGCTCGTACGTCGAGGCGCGGTGTGGCCGGTGGAAGCTCGAGTTGATCTCCGCCCCCGCGAACCGGGATGCGTACCGCGCGAGATGCGTCCCTTCCGCCGCGAAGGCGACCTGGTCCGCCCGCGGCAGCGTCCAGCCGGCGCAGCCGACGTAGTACGGGGGTGTCATGGGCGCGCGCCGCCGCAAGTCGCGGTCCGGTCTGACGCCTAGCTCGTTCCGGGGCGCACCGCCGGGTTCGCGGCAGCCTGCTCCAGCATCTCGAGTTCCAGACGGTAGACGCCGCGGAGGAAGCGCGCGCTCAGCCACGCCTCGATGCGTCCAGAGAGCCCCGGCCGCGCCGGCGCTACCGTGCTGATCGTCACCTCGCAACCGCCTCCGGCGGGCGCGACCTCGAAGGTGGTCATCTCGCCGGAGCCGAGGTTCGTCTCCGTCAGCACCCTTCCCGGACGCGGCTCCGCGATCTCAGCGCGGAAATGCTGGACCCGCCCGAACAGCGTAACCTGGACCCGGATCACCGTCCCCGCGCCGACGCCTCCCCGCTCCACCTCGAGTCCGCCGAAAAAGCGCGGTGGCAGGATGTGCGGATGGCCCGCCCGGTAGTCGGCGACGATCGAGTAGACGCGCTCGGCCGAGGCGGGAATCCGCGAGGAGACGGAGATCTGATAGGTGGACACGAGATCTGAGGGAGACTGGTGCGAAACAATGGGCCCTGGCGCGGCTCCGATGCGCGCCGGTGCTGGGGGATGCTGCGACGGTACCGGCCCGGATGACGGGGGAGGCCGCGTGTTGGTGGGAAGGCGAGGTGGTGCAGAGACTCACGAACCCGCCCGCCCCGCGTCTGAGCCGCGCGGGGCCGGGGGAGGATGGGGCGGTGTAGCGACTACTCCTTCGACGTAATCACGCTCTCTACGACCGCACCCTGGCGGACGAGCGCGAACCCAGTCCGCTTCCCGAGCTTGCGCCAGGTGCCAGGCGGGTTGGCAAACGCCCAGAGCTCGTCGCCGGAATGGGCGTGGCTCTTCAGCTTCTGCCAGGCCATTCGATTCTTCAGCGCGACCCGGTGCGGCTGATCCGCCTCGAACGAGGTCGGAGCATCCTCCACGGGCTCGGTAAGCCAGTCTACGTTGACGTCCATTGTGTGGTATCCGGTAACGGGACCCTCACCCGATTCAGCTAACCAGCGCGGATACGCAGTCGCCTCGAGCGCATTGGGCGGCGCTGCCTCCGTCCGCCCACACCTACTAAGGATATGCGAAAACGGGTCGGCAGGCGAGGCTCTCGGAGAAAATGCCTGCTCGTCCGAGGGGCTAGCGGAGGTGCTCCTCCGGCTCGTCCCACGATTCCGCCCAGAAGTCGTCCTCGGCGCGCGCGATCTCGTCCAGGTTCAGAGCGTCGCGGCCCTTCAGCGTCCCCTTCTCCACGATCTGGCGGATGGCGTCGTCGTCGATCGAGGGAGGGCCGTCCTCCTCGCGCAGGTAGCGGAGCCGAACCAGGTAGCGGACGCCCGCCACCCCCGCGATCGCCGCGAGCACCATCGGGAACCACATCATACGGATCAAGCGGTGGGTCGGGAGCGGCCCTGCGGCGCCGGCGCGGAACGGCGGCCCGATCGACGCGGGGCCTCCTCAAAGATGATCGGCGAACGTCACCCTCGCAAGCCGCGCGTCGGCTTCGCGATCGCTCAGCGGCGCAGGCTGAGGCCCAGCACGCCGAGCGCTACCGTCGCGATCGCGATCGCCTACCGCCACCGCGCCTCCGCGCCTGGCCCAGCTGGCCCGAAACCGCGTTCCGCCTGGTGAGCGCCGCCGCGGTGGTCGCGCTCCTGGTGAGCTTCGTCGTCACCCCCGCGGCACCGCGCTAAGAGCCATCGTCGCGGTGCTGATGACCGTAATGTCGCTGGGTTCCGGGCTGGTGTCCGACTCACCGACCACCTACAACTCGCGAGCGAGGCGGCCTGACCCGGCAGGAAATGCCACCGGACGGACAGTTTCGCCGCGTCCTGTCCTCGGAAAGGTACGGCGCGTCGGGCGGCGGGATCATCTGAGAGATGGGATAAACCACCGATACTCAAAGACTTGCGAAAGTTTATCACTGTTTGGGCGGGCGGCCAAGCGTCGCGGCACGACGGTTGCTTTAATCCAGGCCAGAGAATCAGATGCCCGACGAACCGGCTGGGAGGACAACCCTCCCGCCACGACCGAATAACAAGGACCAGCAGCCATGAAGAACGCTACCCATAAGGCCAACGCCGCGCCGATGAGCGCAGACGCCTATGCAGGGTTCCTGAAGCTGTGGCTCACCCCGGCGAGCAAGACGCCGGCACTGCGGGACGAGGTCGAGGCCTACATCCGCTACGCGTCCGAGCGTGAGCCTCTCTCGGACACGGCGCGTCGGGCGATCCGTCAGCCGACGGACCGCGCCGCCTGAGCCAGTCTCGCCGCGAGAGCGGCGTTGCTCCAAAGACGCGCCCCCACCCGCTG
>JAHWJV010000005.1 GCA_019348265.1 Gemmatimonadota bacterium | reverse complement strand
CGGAGCTCCTGATCCAGCGCGGGCCGGAGGTGTTCTCGATCGACGCACGTCCTTCGGACTCGATCGCAATCGCCCTGCGCCTGCGCGCGCCGGTCTTCACGACGGACGACCTGCTCTCCATCAGCTCGATCCAGATCGAATCCGCCGAGGAGATCGAGGTGGAGCCCGAGCCGGAGGAGCCGGAGGGGCTCAGCGCGGAACAGCTCAAGGAGTACCTGAAGAAGCTGAATCCGGAAGATCTTGGACGTTTCAATCCGTAGACATTTGCGCTTCAACCTCCAGCCCATACGCTGGCTCGCGCTGCTCTGTGCGCTGGTCGGTTCTCCCGCCTACTCGCAATCCGGCTCCACGCTAGTCGGCAGGGTGGTCAAAGAAAACACGCCCGTGCCGCAGGTGGAGGTGAGCCTGCACCAGGTCACGGCACAGCGCTCCGGGATGATCGCGCGGGCGCCGAGCGCCGCGGACGGATCATTCTCCTTCGTCCTCCCTCCGTCGGACTCGGCTGGGTTCAACGTCTTTTTCGTGACCGTGGAGCACCAGGGCGTCCGCTACTTCGGCGCACCGGTACACCGCGGCGAGGTGCCCGCCGGCTACAGCGTCGCGGTGTTCGACACCACCTCCTCGTTGCCCGGCGCCGTCCGCATTGCTCGCCGGGGGGTGATCCTCTTCCCGGAGACGGACGGCAGCTGGTCCGCGAACGAGCTGATCCGCGTCGTCAACACCGCTCGCAAGACGCTGGTGCCCGCCGGGGGGGCTCCCGTCTGGGAGTTTCCGCTCCCGGAAGGCGCCACCGAGTTCGAGGTCACCGAAGGGGACGCGGCGAATCCAGAGCTGCAGGTGATGGGGCAGCGCGCGCTCTTCGTCGGATCGCTGACGCCGGGACCTCGCGAGATCTTCGTGCGGTACCGCCTTCCCGCCGACCAGCCGGCGATCGAGCTGAACACGCTGGGAGTAACCGACACCTTCGACGTTTTCATCCCCGAGGGCGCGGCGCAGGTGACGGTCAGCGGGCTGCCCGATACCAAGGTGACGGCGGTCGAGAACCAGCGCTTCGTCCAGTATTCGGGGACGAATCTGCCGACCAATCACCTTATCCGGGTCGCCTGGGGCGGGTCGGGTCCGCCGGTGGATCCGGTCGTCGCCGGTCTCGTGGTCGCCGTCGCCATTCTCGCCGTGGGCACCTGGCTCGGGTTCCGCAACCGAGACCCGCTGCAGGCCCTGCCGCAGCGCCGCGGACCCTCCCCCGACGCCGTTCCGCCCACCGGGTCGGGCGCGCGCTCTTAGCGGGACGTCGGCAGTGCCGCTGATCTCTGCCCGAGCGGTCATCCTGCAGACGTTTCCGTACAGCGATACTAGCAAGATCCTGCGCCTCCTCTCCGAGGAACACGGAGTGCGCTCTGTCGTCGCCAAGGGCGCGATGCGTCCGAAGAGCCGCTTCGGCGGCGTACTCGAACCGTTTACGGAGGGTCGAGCCGAGCTCTTCCTGAAGGAGGGACGCGACCTGCACACCCTCAACGGCTTCGATCTGATCCGCAGCCGGCAGAGCATCGGTCGGAATCTCGCCGCGTTCACCGGTGCATCTCTGATCGCTGAGCTAGTCCTCCGCTTCGGCACCGAGGAGAGTCACCCCGAGCTGTTCTACTCCGTCACCCGAGCCCTGGACGACATCGGCGAAGCGGACGGGGACCATTCGTGGAGGGCGCTGGCCGCGGTCTGGCATATCGTCGCCCTGCTCGGCTACGAGCCGGAGCTCGGTGCCTGCGTGACCTGTGGGTCCCTAGTGGAGGAGGACGAGGCGACTCGCTTCGACGTCGATGCAGGCGGAATCGCATGTATCTGCTGCCGCCCGCGCGGCCGCATGATCGGGCCGGCGCCGCGAGCCGACATCCAGGCGATGGTGCGAGGTGGAGCAGGGATGGGCACGCCGGGTGAATGGTCGCTACACCGAGCGCTCCTCCGGGCGTTCCTCAGCTCGCACCTCGTGTCGGACCGCCCGCTTCGCTCCCTCGAGCTGTTCGTGGAGGAGCTGCGCTGATCCGGCTTTCCCGCGCGACCTCCCTGCAAACCGCGGCGGCGCGGTTCCTTGACCGCGCGCGTGAGCTTCGGGTATTATCCAACCAATGTGTGCGGTCGGGTCTCCCACCCTCCGCATGGTCTCGACGGGGCGCGATACGCCCCACCAATGCCAGAACAGCGAGGGTGCTCATGTATGGCGCCAGATCTGTTCTGCCGATCCTGGTCCTCCTGGCCGGTTCGCTATCGCCGCCGACGCTCCACGCACAGGAGGGTAGGCTCGAGGGGCCCATCCAGTCGGAGCAAGGATTTTACCTCGAGCAGAACTACCCAAATCCCGTCACCGCGGACACCTGGATCCCGTTCAGCCTGGAGAAGAGTCTATTCGAACATTCCGATAGTGTGGTCGTTTCTCTTCGGATCGTGAACTTACTCGGACAGGTGGTGGCGTTTCCGGTAGCTACAGAGGACGGCAAGAGCACGCGCGAGCGTGTCTTCAATCTGGCGGTCCGCGCGCCGGGCCGACTGGTTGCCTACTGGAGTGGCAGGGATCCCGCCGGGAATACCGTCCCAACGGGAATGTACTACGGCGAGCTGACGGTCAATAACCGACCGAAGATGGTACGTAAGATCGTGGTGTTGAGGCCGGGCAGGGGGCGACGATCGATCCTGCCGCGACTCTGACGGGAAAGAA
The DNA here is from genome assembly GCA_019348265.1 of Gemmatimonadota bacterium. Taxonomy (GTDB): domain Bacteria; phylum Gemmatimonadota; class Gemmatimonadetes; order Longimicrobiales; family Longimicrobiaceae; genus JAHWJV01. The sequence goes on along the minus strand of JAHWJV010000005.1, from coordinate 25,821 downwards.
CAAGAGGCCGGGTCCAGCGGTGGACCCGGCCTCTTCGTATTCCCAACCCGCGCGCCTCGTCAATCGACGTGGTAGAGGAACCTTCCGCAGCTGTCGCAGAAGCTCAGCTCGTCGTTGCGCGCCGCGTCCGAGGACAGCGCCGTCGGTACCGTCACGAAGCATCCGTAACAGACGCCGCCGATCACGGGCGCGACCACGCGCGTACGCTTTCCCGCGACTCGCTCGTACCGGTTGCGTACGCCGGGCTCGAGCGACGCGACCATCTCCTCGATCTTCCGGTCCAATTGCGTCAACACCTCGTCAACTTCCATCCCGAAGACTTCTTCCTGCATCTCGCGCTCGCTCGGAGTATCCCGGAGCTCACGTCGCTGAGTCTTCAGGTCCTGGATCTCCAGCAGCTTTTCCAGCTGTGCGTGCATTATCTTCCTCCGCAGTCCATCAGATCCCCTTTTCCTCGAGCATGCCGAGGAACTCCTGCGGGCTGCCGATCTGCTGCAGCCGGCTCGCTACATCCGCTTCCTTCGAGAACTGGGCGATTTTCCCGAGCACGGGCAGGTACTGGTTCGAAACCTCCAGCGGTGGCGCCACGATCAGGAAGATGTTGTGCACCGGCTGGTCGTCGATGGCGCGGAAGTCCAGCCCATCACGCTTGCGTCCGAACGCGACCCGCAGCCGGTTCACGACCAGCGACCGGCAGTGCGGAATCGCGATTCCTTTGCCGATGCCGGTCGAGCCGAGATTTTCACGGCGCTTCAACATCTTGTACAGAATACCTTCGGACTTCTCGTCGAGCCCGAGGGCGCTGATCAGCTCCTTCAGCGCCTCGTCCTTGCTCGTCGCCTGCAGCTCGAGCTTGACTACTTCTTCGGAAAAAAAATCCCTTAGCTCCATATCGTATCATCCTCCCGGGTTCAGCCGGAACGGCGGAAATTCATTGACAGCCAGCGCAATGTAAGAGTGCTCCCCGCGCATGTCAAAGCGGGGAGCACGGATGGAGTGGAGGGGGAAAGCGGCCGCAATTGAGCAACGGAGCGGCTTTCGGTATATTCAGGTCATGGAGCCAACCTTTCTTTCGATGCTGAAGAGCGGACGCACCCCGCTGTATCTCGCGCCGCAGGCGGGCGTCAGCGAGTCTCCGTTTCGGCGCCTGTGCCGCGGGTTCGGCGCGGACGTGGTCGTTTCGGAGTTCGTATCCGCGGAGGGAATTCGCCGTCACGACCGCCGCACGCACGGCTACCTTCAATTCGACGCGGCCGAGCGGCCGATCGGCATCCAGATCTTCGGTGCGGACCCGGCGGGCATGGCGGAGGCGGCGGTGCTCGTGGAAGAGCTTTATCGCCCCGACTTCCTGGACATCAACTTCGGATGCCCGGTGAAGAAGGTCGTGAACCGCAACGGGGGCTCCGGCTGTCTGCGCGACCTAGACCTCGTCCAGGCGATCATCCGGGCAGTGCGCGGCGCGATCTCCATCCCGGTCACGGTGAAGATCCGCAGCGGGTGGAGCGAGGATTCCCGCAACCCGGTCGAGATCGCGCGCCGCTGCGAAGACGCCGGTGCGGAGGTCCTGACGCTGCATGCCCGCAGCCGGACTCAGATGTACAGTGGGGTCGCGAATTGGGACGAGATCGCCGCCGTCGTCGAGGCTCTGTCGATTCCGGTGATCGGCAACGGGGACGTCTGGACCGGCGCGGATGCTCTGCGGATGCGGGAGCACACCCGCTGCGACGGGGTCATGATCGCTCGCGGCTCTCATGGCGCTCCCTGGCTCTTCACGCAGGCCAGAGCCGCGCTGGACGGCCTTCCTGTTCCTGCGGAGCCCGACGTTCCGGAGCGCTTCCGCGTCGTGCGCGAGCATGCCCGCCTGGCGATCGCCTTCGAGCGCGACGAAGAGAAGGCGATGATCGAGTTCCGAAAGCACCTGGGCTGGTATACGAAAGGGCTTCCGAACGGGAGGTTGCTGCGTCAGGAGCTGTTCGCGGTCAGCACTCTCGCGGAGGCCGAGGTGCTCCTCGCCGCGTACCAGGAGGAGTCGCTGGCGGTGACGGCATGACCCCGGAGCGTCTACGCGCTCTGCTCGTCGAAGTTGCCGAAGGATCCACCAGCGTCGACGCCGCCGCGACTCGGCTGAACTGGGCCCCCGTCGAGGACCTGGGGATCGCGCAGGTAGATCATCACAGGGCGCTCCGCCTCGGCTTCCCTGAGGTCATCTTCGGGCAGGGAAAGACGACGGAGCAGGTGCTGCAGATCGCAACGCGGTTGGCCGAGCAGGGCGATGGCTTCCTCGCCACTCGTGTGGCGCCGGAAACCGCCGAAGAGCTCTCCAGCCACATCCTCGGGGCCCAGTGGAATCAGCTGGCGCGTACGGTTTGGTTGCCGCCCGTCACGCCACGCCAGCGGCCGGTTCGCGGCCCGGTTCTCATCGTCGCCGCCGGGACCAGTGATCTCCCGGTGGCGGAGGAGGCCGCCGTCACCGCCGCCGCTCTGGGCAACCCCGTCGAACGCCTGAACGACGTCGGCGTAGCGGGGCTCCACCGCATCCTCAGCGCCTCGTCCGTCCTCTCTCGCGCCGCGGTCGTGATCGTCGTCGCCGGGATGGAGGGCGCCCTGCCCTCGGTGGTCGGCGGGCTGGTGGCCGCGCCCGTGATCGCCGTCCCGACGAGCGTCGGATACGGCGCGGCGTTTGGCGGCCTCGCGGCTCTGCTCGGAATGCTCAACAGCTGCGCGTCCGGAGTGACGGTCGTCAACATCGACAATGGCTTCGGCGCGGCGTTCGCCGCGTCCCGGATCAACGTCGTCCCACGGCCAGCGTCGCCGCCCTCGGCCGCGCCCGCGGAGACCGACACGCCTTTAAGCACGTAAGGCTCTGATCTGCAGTAGCTTACGGTCCACGGGGCTTGACCGCCGCGCCCGAGAGGGGTATATTACTGGCGTTGTTTGAAAACTTGGGGGCGTCTTGGCTTCGACTGGTGTCGTGAAGTCCTGGCTGCGTGCCGAGGTCTCCGGACCCTCGTAAAACATTCGGTAAAAACATTACCTGCGAACGATAACTTCGCCCTGGCTGCCTAAGTAGAACCCTAGCGGTTCCTTAGCTCCCGTCTGTTGATGAGGCCCGCCTGAGTCGGGTCAGCAGGCGACGCAAATTCAGGCTGGCTTGCTCTGGTGCCATGACCGGGTGAGCGAGATCTACATGGCTGGCTCGAGAGAGGCTTTCCACTGGCCGACGATCGAGCGAGGAGAAAGGAACAGCGGAATACGCACGTAGATGCTGGGAGGGATCGGCGGCAGGACAGGGGTTCGAATCCCCTCGCCTCCACTGGACGGAAAGGCCGGGCTCGCGGAGCCCGGCCTTTCTGCGCTCTGGAACGGCGTTCCGGAACACGCGCCGGGAGCCGCGTCTGCTAAGCCCCTGGCACGGCGACCTGGAAGCCGATCGCGCGGCCGCGCGGGCTCTCGCGCTTCAGCGACTCCGCGAGCTCCTCGTACTCGCGCTCCATCTCGGGCGTGACCGAGGCGCGGGTCTCCCGCAGGCTTTCCTCGAAAAAGCGCATGGGGACCACGGACGCGTTCAGGTCTGCCCGCAGCGCCTGGAGACCGGCGCGCCGGACGAGGTCTTCCAGATCGGCTCCGGTGTACCCCCGGGTTGAATCCGCCAGTCGCTGGAGGTCGACGTCCTCACCGAGCGGCATCTCGGACGCGTGGATGTTCAGGATCTGTAGCCGGCCGGCCGCGTCGGGAACGGAGACGTAGATCAGCTCGTCGAAACGGCCCGGGCGGAGCAGGGCAGGGTCGAGGAGGGTGGGACGGTTCGTCGCTCCGATCACGATCACTCCGCGGAGCTCCTCCAGCCCGTCCATCTCCGCGAGAAGCGTGTTTACGACCCGCTCCGTTACCGCCGGCTCGCCGAGAGTACCGCCACGCTGAGGCGCGAGAGAGTCCACCTCGTCGAGAAAGATCACCGTAGGCGCAACCTGCCGGGCTCTAGCGAAAAGCCGGGAGATCTGCTGCTCCGACTCCCCGTACCACTTCGAGAGCAGGTCCGAAGCCTTGGCCGCGATGAAGTTCGCCTCGGACTCGCGGGCGACAGCTTTGGCGAGCAGCGTCTTGCCAGTGCCTGGCGGACCGTACAGGAGGAAGCCGTTTGCCGGACGGATGCCGATCCTGCGGAAGGCGTCTGGGTGCTTCAGAGGAAGCTCGATCCCCTCACGGAGCGCCCGCTTCGCGTCCTCGAGGCCGCCGATGTCCTTCCACTCCACGTCCGGGACCTGAATCATGATCTCCCTCATGGCCGAAGGCTGAACCCGCTTCAGGGCGGCGAGGAAATCATGGCGCTCGACGCGAAGATTCTCCAGCACCTGCGCCGGAATCTCGCCACGGTTCAGCTCGAAGCTCGGCAGGTTGCGGCGCAGCGTCTCCATCGCCGCCTCACGGATCAGCGCTCCCAGGTCGGCCCCGACGAAGCCGTACGTCACCCGCGCGAGCTCGTCGATGTTCACGTCCTCGGCCAGCGGCATCCCGCGCGTGTGGATCGCCAGCACCTCCCGGCGACCCTGCTGGTCCGGTACGCCGATGACGATCTCGCGATCGAAGCGCCCGGGGCGCCGCAACGCCTCGTCGATCGCGTTGAGCCGGTTCGTGGCGCCGATCACCACCACGTTCTGTCTGGGCTCCAGGCCGTCCATCAGCGTGAGTAGCTGCGCCACGACCCGGCGCTCCAGCTCGCCCGTCACTTCGGATCTCTTCGGAGCGATCGAGTCGATCTCGTCGATGAAGATGATGCTGGGCGACTTCGTCTGCGCCTGCTGAAAAACCTCCCGCAGGCGCTCCTCGGACTCTCCGTAGTGGCGGCCCATGATCTCGGGCCCGGCAATGCTGAAGAACTCCGCGTCCGCCTCGTTCGCCACGGCCCGCGCGAGCAGCGTCTTCCCCGTCCCCGGCGGGCCGTGTAGCAGGATCCCCTTCGGCGGCTCGACGCCGAGCCGCTCGAACAGCTCCGGGTGCCTGAGGGGGAGCTCGATCATCTCGCGGACCTCGTTGATCGTGTTCCCCAGCCCTCCGACGTCGTCGTACGTGACGTCCGTCCTGCGCGACTCCTCCGGCTCCGTGTACTCCGGAAGTAGCTCGATCTCCGTGTCCTCAGCAATCTGAACCACGCCGCGCGGTACAGTGGTGACCACGACGAGCCGGATCTCCTGGAGCGCGAATGCCGGCTGCTGCAGAAAGGTACGGAAGACGTCCTCGGGATAGCGGGTCGGCGCGCTCGGCGAGAGCGTCCGCTGGTAGACCGCGGTGGAGATCACGTCACCCGCCATAAGCGGCCGCCGGAAAAGCGTGCGGCGCAACAGCTCGGGGGACCCGCTGAGCCGCACGTTCTTTTGCGCCGGGGCGATGGTGATCCTGCGCGCCGGCCGCACCTCCGCCTGGCGCACCGTCACATAATCCCCCATCCCGACGTCCGCGTTCGCGCGCTGCAGCCCGTCCAGCCGCACCAGCTCCACGCCCTCGTCCTCGGGGTAGGGGTTGAGGGCCATCGCGGCGGTCGCGCGCTTCCCCTCGATCGAGATCACGGCGCCTTCGTCCAGCCCCAGCGCCTCGAACGCCTTGCGACTGATCCGCGCCACGCCCTTGCCGGCATCCTCCGGCTTCGTGCCCGCCACCTGGACCCGCACCGCACGCTCGCCGTTCTCCGCCATTCTGAGATCCCTTTCCGAGGCCCGTGATCGTCGTCGCGCGCGCATCCGGCGCAAGAAGCGTGCGGCCCGCCGACAATCGCACGAGTTCTCCACATCCGCTATCCACACAGGCTTTCCACACCTTTAGAACCGACGCAGCGCCGTTGTTAGTTGCTATGACCGTCGAGAAAGCGCCGGGTATGATCAGCCTTTGCCGCCCCTCCCGTGGCCGCTGCGCCGCTTGCGCTCGAAAGGCGGTACTTGTGGTTGAAGATCGTACGCCTGATTATAAAGGCGGATAGCGGATGATATAACCGTCACGTCGGCAGAATGAGCGGAGGGTACCCGAAATGGTCGCACCAGCACCGGCGCTTTTGCCGTATCGGACCGACGCGTCCGACCTGATCGAGTGGGTAGCGGCGCAGGCACGTGGGGCGATTCCCGCGCGGGTTCGTAAGGGCCACGTGTCCAGCAAGGCGCGGGAAGGTGTGAGCCTTACCGCCGCGTTGCTCGGCTTCACGGCCGGAGGAGAGCCGACGCCGCGCGGGAGTGAGCTCGCGCTGGCGGACGAGCCGCGTCGCGGGGGCGTGATCCGGGAAGCGCTGCTGTCGTTCCCTCCGTATGGGGATCTACTCCGCGAGCTGCGTGGCCGACGCCAGAGCAGGGTGGAGGCGGAGTGGGTGGAGGCATGGTGGGCGACACATGGGTACGGCGGCAGCCAGAGCAATCGTCGGGAGGGGGTGGCAGTGCTCGGGCGTCTGGCCGAGCACGCCGGCCTCGCGAGGTACATTCAGGGCCGCCGCGGATTCCCGACGCGGATCGAGTGGGATCTGAGCGCGGTGGAGGCAGCCGCCGGGCCGGCGCCGCTGGCATCCGCCGCCGTGGCTGAACCCGCGGGTGCTGCCGGGGAGGCTTCCGCCGAGCCGCGCGACCCTACGCGCCCGCAGCGGATCCCGGAAGTGTCCACGGGTGAGGTGAATCGCGTCCGCATCGCGCTGGAAGGTGGACGAACGGCGCGGCTGGACGTGCCGATGCGCCTTTCACCGCCGGAGAAGCGGCGGCTCCTCGAGCTGTTGGACCTGCTGATCGCCGACGGGTAGCGGACCTCGCGAGAGCCGCTCCCCCAGCATTGCGCCCGGCGGCACTTGCTTGAAGAAAGCGGGGGCCGCCGATACATTCCCGCGTTCCCGCGCCAGCCCGATCGGCGCCCGACGATCGAGCGCTTACACCGGTAGATGATCCGTCTCACCCCAGGTCGGCTCGACGACATTCTGCAGCGCGCGGCGTCCGTTCGAGTAGCGGTCATCGGCGACCTGATGCTGGACGTATACCTGACCGGCTCGGTCTCCCGCATCTCGCCGGAGGCGCCGGTCCCGGTGGTCCACGTACGGGAGGAGCACTTCGCCCTGGGCGGCGCGGCCAACGTCGTCGCGAATGTGGTCGGGCTCGGCGCCTGCTGCGACGTGGTGGGCTTCGTCGGGCGCGACGAGGGTGGCGAGGCGATCGGGAGTGGTCTCAGGGCTCTGGAGGGCGGGGAAGTGCGGGCACTTCTGGTCGAGCGGTCCGATCGCCCGACGACCACCAAGACCCGCGTGGTCGCGAGGACGCAGCAGCTGGTCCGCTTCGATCGCGAGCGCGACGACGACCTCCCGGACGACTGCGCGGCCGAGCTGCGCGAACGGGTCGCCCAGTCCGTGCGCGACGCCGACGCCGTGGTGCTCGAGGATTACAACAAAGGCGTGCTATCGCCGCTCGTGATTCGCGCCGCGCTCGATCTCGCCGAGGAAAAGGGCATCCCGGTGGTCGTCGATCCGAAGTTCCGGCACATCTTCGAATACCGCGGCGCCACGGTCTTCAAGCCGAACGCCTTCGAGCTGACGGCTGCGCTGGGAACGCCGATTCGGCCGGGCGACGACGAGTGGCTCGACCAGGTAAGAGCCCGGTTCGGATGCGAACATCTGCTCGTCACGCTCGGCGAGGATGGAATGGCTCTGCGCACCGCGGCCGGATCGACGCTGCGGATTCCGGCGGTCGCGCGCGAGGTCTACGACGTCTCCGGGGCCGGTGACACCGTCACTGCCTGCCTGGCCGTCGGATTGGCCGCGGGCGCGACGATCGAAGAGGCGGCGATCCTGGCCAACTTCGCGGCCGGGATCGAGGTAGCGAAGCGCGGCGTCGCCATCGTTACGCCGGAAGAGCTGCGCGCGGTCGTCGGCGGGGTCGCGCGGCCATGAACACAGCAAGGGAGGAGTATGGAAGAGCTTCGCGAAGTAGCCACTGATTCCGCGCCGGCCGCCATTGGCCCGTATAGCCAGGCGATGGTGTATGGCGGCCTCGTCTTCTCCGCGGGACAGATCCCGCTGGACCCCGCCACGGGCCAGCTCGTGGGCGGAGACGTAGTCGCTCAGACGGAGCAGGTGCTCCGGAACCTGGACGCCGTGCTGAGTGAGGCCGGCGCGTCGCGCGAGACCGTCCTGAAAACGACCGTCTTCCTCCGCGACCTTGCGGACTTCGTCGCCGTCAACGAGGTGTACGCCCGTTTCTTCGGCACACATCGGCCTGCCCGCTCGACGGTGCAGGTGGCGCGGCTTCCGCGCGACAGCGCCGTCGAGATCGAGCTGGTTGCCGCCATCCGGACCGATCGGTGAACGCGGCCGGCACGCGCCGGCGCTTCTCTCAACTCTGCTATTTGCATGGTGAACCCGCATATCTTCAGGCAGTACGACATTCGCGGCGTCGTCGGGCGCGACATCGACGCTTCCGTCGCCGAGTCGATCGGCCGCTCGTTCGGCACCCTCCTGCGCCGGCGCAGTGATCCGGGCCGCATCCTCCGCGTTGCGCTGGGGCAGGACAACCGCCTCAGCTCGCCCGAACTCGCCGCAGGGGTCCGGGCGGGACTCACCAGCGCCGGCGTGAACGTGCTCGACGTGGGCACCGTCCCGACCCCAGCCCTGAACTTCACCGCCGCCCACGAGCACACTGACGGGGCCATCCAGGTCACCGGGTCGCACAACCCGCCGGAGTACAACGGCTTCAAGCTCGGGCTCGGCGCGAGCTCGCTCTACGGCAAGCAGATCCAGGAGATCTACCGGCTCGCCTCCAACGCGGAGTTCGTGAGCGGCAGCGGCTCGGTGCGGCAGGAGTCGGTGCTCGACCTGTACGTCGACGACGTGGCCACGCGCATCGGGCCGCTCAGCCGCCCCCTCAAGGTGGTGGCCGACGCGGGCAACGGCGCCGGCGCGCTGGTCGCCCGCAAGCTGCTCGACGGGCTCGGGCTCACGGACGCGCGCTGCCTCTTCTGCGAGAGCGACGGCACCTTCCCGAACCACCACCCGGACCCGGTGGTCGACAAGAACCTGCAGCACCTCGTGGAGAAGGTGCGGGAAACGAAGGCCGACCTGGGCGTGGCGTTCGACGGGGATGCGGATCGGATTGGAGCCGTGGACGATAGGGGAGAAATCGTGCGTGGCGACACCCTCCTTCTGATCTACGGCGTCGACCTCGTGGAGAGGCACGGCCCGGGGCAGAAGGTCGTGTTCGACGTCAAATGCTCGCAGGCGCTGCCGGACGTGCTCACGGAGATGGGGGGCGAGGCGATCATGTCCGCGACCGGACACTCGCTGATCAAGCAGCGGATGAAGGACGAGGGCGCGCTGCTGGCGGGCGAGCTCTCCGGCCACATCATGTTCGCCGACAACTACTACGGCTTCGACGACGCGCTGTTCGCCGCGTGCCTCCTGATCTCCATCGTCGCGCGCTCTCCGAAGTCACTGTCGGAGCGGCTCGCCGCTTTCCCGCGCTTCGTCTCCACCTCGGAGCTGCGCTATCCCGCGACGGAGGAGGCGAAGTTCGGGATCGTCACCCGCGCGGTCGAGCACTTCAAGAAGCGCAACGAGGTGATCGACGTCGATGGGGCACGGGTGCTGTTCGGCGACGGGTGGGGGCTCATTCGAGCTTCCAACACGGAGCCGGTGCTCGTCGGCCGCTTCGAGGCGCGTGACGAGGCACGCCTCGCGGAAATTCGCGAGACGATGGAGGGCTGGCTGCGCAGCGAAGGCGTGTCGCCGGCCTGACGCTCACCGTGCGCTGGTGCGTGTGCTCGCCGTTCCCGCTTCTCGGGGAACGGCGAGTGTCGTTTCGGTCGCGACAGGCGCTCGGACGCGGCTGGCGGCGCCGTGGATCGCGCTTGCCGGGCCCCTGAGCGCGGCTTATGATTGCGCCGTCGCCTTCATGGGGAACGTGCAGGGCGAGCTTCACGTGTCATGTGAGCCGCGGAGTCTGATCGCGGACCGGCCCAACCAGGGAGTCGAATGAACATCCACGAGTATCAGGCGAAGGAGATCCTTCGCAACCACGGCGTGCCGGTGCCACCGGGCGAAATCGCCACCACCCCGGACGAGGCGGCGGAGATCGCGCGCCGCTACGGCGGCGCGGTGGTCATCAAGGCCCAGGTTCACGCGGGCGGGCGCGGCAAGGCGGGCGGCGTGAAGCTCGCCAAGGACGCGGACGATGCTCGCGAGAAGGCGACCGCGATTCTCGGGCTGACCATCAAGGGGCTGCCGGTGGAGAAGGTGCTCGTAACCCCGGCGGAGGAGATCGCCTCCGAGGCGTACGTCGGCATCATCGTCGATCGCGGCAGCAAGGCGGCCGTGTTCATGGTCTCCGCGGAAGGTGGCGTCGACATCGAGGAGGTCGCGGTCACCAATCCGGACGCGATCCGGAAGCTGGCCGTCGATCCTCGCTACGGTCTCCTGCCGCACCAGGCCTACTGGCTCGCGACGGAACTGTACGACGACGTGAAGCAGCAGCGCGCGGCCGCCGCCATCATGCGGCAGCTGTACGACTCGTTCGTGGACGCCGGAGCCTCGCTCGCGGAGATCAATCCCCTCATCACGACCCCGTCGGGCGAGGTGAAGGCGATCGACGCGAAGATGAACATCGACGACAACGAGCTCTTCCGCCTCCCAGAGATCGAGGCGCTGCGCGATGAAACCTCGGAGGAGCCCTCGGAGGTGCTGGCTCGGGAGGCGGGGCTGACCTTCATCAAGCTCGACGGCGAGGTGGGCTGCTGCGTCAACGGCGCCGGGCTCGCCATGGCCACGATGGACCTGGTCAACTACTACGGCGGCTCGCCGGCAAATTTCCTGGACATCGGTGGGTCGTCGAACCCGCAGAAGGTCGTGGACGCGCTACGGATCATCACCTCCGATCCGAACGTGAAGGTCATCCTGTTCAACATCTTCGGCGGGATCACTCGCTGTGACGACGTGGCGAACGGGATCGTGACCGCCACCCAGCAGACTCAGCTTTCGATTCCGATCGTGATCCGGCTGACGGGCACCAACGAGGAGCTCGCGATGCAGATCCTGGAAGGCGCCGGCTTCAGCGCGATGACCGACATGGATGCAGCCGTCGAACGCGCGGTCAACCTCGCGAAGGGAGAAGGCAAGTGAGCATCTTCATCGATCGGGACACGCGCCTGGTAGTGCAGGGGATCACGGGACGCGACGGCTCCTTCCATACCCGCCAGATGATCGAGTACGGCACCCAGGTAGTGGCGGGTGTCACGCCCGGTAAGGGCGGCCAGAAATTCGACGAGAAGGTCCCGATCTTCGACACCGTCGAAGAGGCGGTCAAGGAAGGTGGCGCGAACACGTCGGTGATCTACGTCCCGCCCGCCTTCGCGGCCGATGCAATGTTCGAGGCGGCCGACGCCGGGATTCAGTTCATCGTCTGCATCACCGAGGGCGTGCCGGTGCTGGACATGATGCGCGTCCGGCCTTACGTGATGGAGAAGGGCGCGCGGCTGCTGGGGCCAAACTGCCCCGGACTGCTCTCCGCGGGACAGAGCAAGGTCGGCATCATTCCCGGCAACATCACCATGCCAGGCAATGTGGGGCTGGTCTCTCGGTCCGGGACGCTGACCTACGAGGTGGTCTACAAGCTGAAGGGCGCGGGTGTCGGCACGACCACCTGCGTGGGCATCGGCGGCGACCCGATCAACGGGACGAGCTTCATCGACTGCCTGGCGGCGTTCGAGGCCGACCCGGAGACGGTGGCGGTGGTGATGATCGGGGAGATCGGGGGCACCGACGAGCAGGATGCGGCGAAGTACGTGAAGGAGAACCTGTCGAAGCCGGTGGTGGGCTTCATCGCCGGCCAGACGGCTCCCCCAGGCCGCCGGATGGGCCACGCGGGCGCCATCATCTCCGGATCGGCGGGAACCGCGGAAGAGAAGATCCAGGCGTTCAACGACAACGGGATCGCGGTCGCACGTCGCCCGCTGGACGTTGTCGGCCTCATTCAGACGGCTCTCGGCAGCGCCTGATCAAGGGCGTAGTGCACGACCCGGTGGGAGGAACGGTGCGTCTCACCGACGTGCTGCGCCCGGAGCACGTCATCGCGCCGCTGCGTGCGGATACGTTCCGGGGGGCGGTGCTCGAGCTGGTGCAGCGACTGGTCGATACCGGGGCGCTGGAGCATCCGGACCGGCTGGAGCGCCTCACCAGCGAGGACCGCGTGCGCGACGTCGTGCACATCGGCGATCGGGTGCTCCTCCCGCATCTCCGAACCGACGCGGTGGACCAGCTCACCGTGGCGCTGGGCGTGTCGGCGGCACCTCTGCACGCCGCGCCCGGGGTCCCTGAATCCAGTGAGCAGATCGTGGTGCTGGTGCTCGCGCCGCCCGCGGCTGCGAACCGGTACCTGCAGATGGTGGCGGCGCTCGCTCGCGCGCTCAGGACGGACGAGGTCGTCGAGACGTTGACCCGGGCGCGTTCACCGGAACAGGTGCTCGCCATCCCTGAGATCAACGAGCTCGTCGTCCAGCCGCGGCTCAGCGTGCGGGACATCATGACGCAGCGGGTATACCGGGTGTACCCGGACACCCCAGTCAGCGAGCTGCTCGATCTGATGAGCCGCCACGATCTCAAGGCGGTTCCAGTCGTCGGAGACAAGCGGGAGGTGCTCGGGGTGGTCACCGACCGCGACCTCCTTCGCTTCCTTCTCCCTGAGATCGTGCGCCTCGGGACCGGCGAACGCGCCGACGATCGTCCTCAGGAGCGCGCGATCCGCGATACGCCCGTTCGCGAGATCATGTCTCGCTCCGTCATGTGCGTGTCCGAGGATCAGGGGATCGCGGAGCTGGTCGCGATGATGGTGAACAAGGACGTGGAGCGACTTCCTGTGGTGGGGGAGGGGAGACTGACGGGGTTCATGACGCGCGGTGACATCCTCCGCAAGCTTTTCGGCCGGTAAGCGCGCCGGGCGCCGGCCATACCTCATACTCGACTACAAGAGCGAATGTCCAGAACGTTGGCGATCATCAAGCCTGACGCGGTTGCTTCGGGCAAGGCGGGCAGCATCCTCGCGCACCTCGAGCGGGAGGGCTTCACCGTCCTGGCACTGCGGATGACGCGTCTCACGCGCGAGCAGGCCGGCGAGTTCTACGGAGTGCACCGGGAGCGCCCCTTCTACCCGGAGCTGGTGGAGTTCATGACCTCGGGCGCGGCGATTCCGATCGCGCTCGAAAGGCACGACGCCGTCGCGCGGCTGCGCGAGGTAATCGGCTCGACCGACCCGGCCGAGGCCGCCGAAGGAACCATCCGGAAGCTCTACGCCGAATCCAAGGGCCGGAACGCGATCCACGCGTCGGACTCCGACGAGAACGCGGCGAACGAGATCGCCTTCTTTTTCGCGAGCTCCGAGGTAGTCGCCAACGCGATCCAGCCGAGGTGATCCCGGCCCGGCGCGTTCGGACCCGTTCCTCCACGAGCTGAGCGCCTATGCGTCTGCTTTTGCGCTGGCTCGCCTCCGCCGCGGCGGTAGCGGCGGCCGCGTACTTCGTCCCGGGCATCCGTCTCGAGGGGGGGATCACCGACCTCCTCGTCGTGGCGCTGGTGCTCGGGCTCGTCAACGCCCTGGTACGGCCGCTTCTCCGCTGGCTGGCGTGTGGCCTGATCGTCATCACGCTCGGGCTCTTCCTGCTGGTCATCAATGCGGCCCTTCTGCTCTTCGCCGCCTGGCTGTCGAGGCAGCTCGGGGTGGGCTTCTACGTCGATGGCTTCATGCCCGCGCTGTTCGGCTCTCTCATCATCAGCCTCGTCTCGTTCCTCATCTCCCTCCTTCTGCCAGGCGGCGACGGCGACTAGGCATAGATCCAGCGGAGCGGGTGCGGGGCAGCTGCGAGGCCGCGGTTCACACCCGGGAAAGTGGCCCCGGAGCTTGACCCTGCCGGGATTCGCCGCTACTTTTCCCGTTTATGTTGAATCTGAGCTTGACGGCGGTTTCCCGGGGCGAAGTGGCCGTCGCCGGTGAGATTCCGACGAACGACGCGATCTGGGAGGGAGCCGAGCTCGCGCTGGCGGAGCCGATGCGCGTGGAGCTTCGGGCGCACTCGGTCGGTGAGGGGATTCTCGTCCGCGGGCGGATGCAGACGCAGCTCGAGCTCGAATGCCGCCGCTGTCTAACGCCCGTGGAGCACGCGGTCGATGTCGACGTGGACCTGCTGTACGAGCCGCTGGTTGATGAGGACGAGGAAGCTGCGCTGAGCGGCGAGGTGTACCCGCTCCCGCCGCGTGGAGACCAGATCGATCTCCGACCCGCGCTTCGCGAGCAGCTCTTGCTGCAGGTGCCGGACTACGTCGTGTGCGAGGAAGACTGCCGCGGGCTCTGCCCGAAGTGTGGGACCGATCTGAACCGCGCGACGTGCTCGTGTGTTCCCGAGGCCGATCGTGGCCCCTGGGACGCACTGACGAAGCTGAAATTCGACTGACCTTACATCTGTAGAGGGCTCATGGCCGTTCCGAAGAGACGTCAATCCAAGCAGCGCCAGCGCAAGCGCCGTACGCACTACAAGGCGGAAGCGCCCGCGGTCCGGAGCTGTCCGCGGTGTGGTGACCCCCAGGTCCCGCATCGTGTCTGCCCGACCTGCGGCTACTACCGCAGCGTGCAGAGGCTCGAAGTCGAAGAACTCTAAGCGCGGACATCCGCCATGCGGATCGCGCTTGACGCGATGGGCTCCGATCGTGCTCCCGCCATCGAGGTCGAGGGTGCGGTCGGGGCACTTCTTTCGTTAGACGGAGACTTTCAGCTCGTTCTGGTAGGCGACCAGCCGCGCATAGAAGCGGAGCTGGCCCGCTTTCCAGAGGCTCCGCGCGAGCGGATCGAGATCGTGCATGCGCCACAGCGCATCGAGATGGGCGAACCGCCCGCTCAGGCGATCCGACGGAAGCCGGACTCCTCCATCGTCGTGGGACTCGCGCTGCAGAAGCAGGGCGAGGTAGACGCGTTCATAAGCGCCGGATCGACCGGGGCGGTGATGGCGGGATCGCTCGTGCTCCTGCGCCCGCTGCCCGGCGTCGACCGCCCTGCGATCGGCGCGCTCCTGCCCACGCGGCACGGACGCATCCTGCTGCTCGACGCGGGCGCCAACATCGACACTCGCCCGCATCACCTGGTTCAGTTCGCCCACCTCGGCACCATCTACGCCCGCAACCTCATGGGCATAGAGGAGCCGCGCGTGGGCCTTTTGAACATCGGTGAGGAGCCGGAAAAGGGAGACGAGCGGGCGCTGGAGGCGCATCGGCTCCTCGCCGCGTCGACCTCCCTGCATTTCGTCGGGAATATCGAGGGGCGGGACATCATCGAAGACAAGTGCGACGTGGTGGTTTGCGATGGTTTCGTGGGGAACGTGCTGCTGAAGTTCTACGAGTCGGTGGCCACCTTCATCGTGGGGCTTTTCCGGGCCGAGCTGGAGGCGGCGAACGCCGACCTCGACATCTCTCGCATCATCCAGGTCCTCGACTACACCGAGTATGGCGGCGCGCCGCTGCTGGGTGTGAACGGCGTCACCATCATCTGCCACGGCGGCTCCCCACCGCGCGCGGTGCGGAACGCGATCCGCGTGGCCGTGCAAGCGGTGGAGAGCCAGGTGGTGGCACACATCCAGACCCGTCTCGCCGCAGCGCAGCCGAATCCATGATATCGAGAGCTCCCGTCCCGATCGCGCGCATCGCCGGCACCGGTCGCTTCCTGCCGCCCCGCGTGCTTACCAACGCGGAGCTGGAGGCGATGGTGGAGACGTCGGACGAGTGGATCCGCACGCGAACCGGAATCACCGAGCGCAGGGTCGCCGAGGGCGAGATGGGCGCGGCGGTCATGGGGGCGGGCGCGGCTGAGGCGGCGCTCGCCAACGCCGGTCTGACGGCCAGCGATATCGACGTGGTCCTCGTCTCCACGGCTACTCCGGATCGGCTGCTCCCCTCGACCGCTTGCGACGTCCAGGCGCTCATCGGGGCGAACCGCGCCTTCGCGTACGACTTCGCGACCGCCTGCTCGGGCTTTCCTTACGGCCTCGCCATGGCCACCGGACACATCGCGGCCGGCCAGGCGGAAAACGTGCTGGTCATCTGTACCGAGAAGATGAGCTCGATCGTCGATTGGTCGGACCGCACGACGTGCGTACTGTTCGGCGACGGAGCGGGTGCGGCGGTGGTCTCGCGCGCGACAGGCGAATCGGGCATTCTTTCCTCTTTCATGCGTTCGGACGGTACGCTCGCGGAGCTGCTATACCGGCCGGCGGGCGGCGCACGCATCCCCATCGACATCGCGGTGCTCGACGAGAAGAACCACTTCATCAAGATGGCGGGGCCGGAAGTGTTCAAGAACGCGGTCCGCTCGATGTGCGATGCAGCCGAGGAAGCACTGCGCCGTGCCGGCGTGACCTCCGAAGAGATCGATCTGCTGGTGCCGCACCAGGCGAACATCCGCATCATCGAGTCGACGGCTAAGTACGCTTCCATCCCGATGGAAAAGGTGTTCGTGAACGTAGACAAGTACGGAAACATGAGCTCGGCCTCCGTCCCGGTGGCGCTGGACGAGGCACGCGAGCAGGGGCGTGTCGGTGAGGGCTCGCTCGTGCTGATGGTGGCCTTCGGGGCGGGGCTCACCTGGGCCGCCAACGTGGTGCGCCTGTGAGCAGTGGGACCAGACTGGGCCTGCTCTTCCCGGGCCAGGGCTCTCAATTCGTGGGCATGGGGCGCGACCTGATCGACACCTTCCCCGAGGCGCGGCAGACGTTCGAGGAGGCGGACGACGCGCTCGGCGTATCGCTGTCGCGGCTCGCGTGGGAGGGTCCTGAGGGCGAGCTGACTCTCACGATGAACGCCCAGCCTGCGATCCTGGTCCATAGTGTCGCGGCTTGGCGTGTGCTGCAGCGA
The DNA here is from genome assembly GCA_019348265.1 of Gemmatimonadota bacterium. Lineage (GTDB taxonomy): Bacteria > Gemmatimonadota > Gemmatimonadetes > Longimicrobiales > Longimicrobiaceae > JAHWJV01. The sequence continues at coordinate 8,933 of JAHWJV010000005.1, read as the reverse complement.
TTGAGCCCGAACCCGACCATGGCTGCCGGCCACTCGCTGGGCGAGTTCAGCGCCTACGTCGCGGCCGGGAGCATCGACTTCGCCGAGGCCGTTCGTGCGGTGCGCCGGCGCGGCGAGCTGATGTTCGAGAGCGGCTCCGCGCGACCGGGCGCCATGGCAGCCGTCATCGGTCTGGATGATGCAGTGGTCGAGGCCGCCTGCGCCGAGGCTTCGCAGCGCGGCGAAGGCACCGCCGTGGCAGCGAATTACAACGCCCCCGGCCAGGTCGTCATCTCCGGAGACGAGGCGGCGATTCACGTCGCGGACTCGCTGCTCCGCGCGGCCGGAGCAAAGCGGGTCATTCCCCTCAACGTATCCGGGGCGTTCCACTCGCCACTGATGAGGACGGCCGAAGAGGGACTGCGCGAGAAGCTGGACGCGACGGAGTTCCGCGATCCCGCATTTCCGGTGATCTCCAACGTGACGGGGCACCCGGTGGACAACGGTGTCGCGGCGAGACAGCTTCTCGTCGACCAGCTGACCTCTCCCGTCCACTGGGTCGCTTCGGTCCAGACGATGCTCGCCGCCGGCATCACCGATTTCATCGAGGTTGGCCCCGGCAACGTGCTCACCGGGCTGCTGCGCCGCATCGAGCGCTCGGCGACCGGGCGGGCGCTGGGCACGGAGAAGGAGCTCGGCGACTTTCTGACGGCGGAGGGATAGTGGAGGAGCTGCAGGGGCAGATCGCGCTGGTGACGGGTGGATCCCGCGGAATCGGCCGGGCGATCGCGGTGGAGCTAGCGACGGCCGGGGCCCGAGTCGCGGTCGTCGCACGGGATGAATCGCGCGCCGCTTCCGTCGCGGCAGAGCTGCCCGGCTCCGAGCACCGGGGCTACGCCGCCGACGTCGCCGATCCGGAGAGCGTCCGTCGGCTTCTAGAGCGCGTGGAAGCCGACCTCGGTGTTCCGGACATCCTGGTCAACAACGCCGGCGTCACGCGCGATAATCTCCTGATGCGGCTGAAGGATGCCGACTGGGATGAGGTGATGGACACGAACCTGCGCGGGGCCTTCAACACCATGCGGGCGGCACAGCGCGGCATGATGAAGAAGAAGGGCGGGCGGATCATCAATATCACGAGCGTCGTCGGCATCATCGGCAACAAGGGGCAGGCGAACTACGCCGCCTCGAAGGCAGGGCTGGTCGGCCTCACGAAGTCAGCCGCGAAAGAACTCGCTTCGCGCGGTATCCTTGTGAACGCAGTCGCCCCGGGATATATCGAGACGGACATGACCGCGGACCTTGCGGCCGCGGCGCGAGAAGCGCTGATGGCGCAGATCGCGGTCGGGCGGCTGGGACGCCCGGAAGACGTCGCATCGGTGGTCCGCTTCCTCGCGGGGCCGGGCGCGTCGTACATTACCGGGCAGGTCCTCGTGGTGGACGGCGGGATGGTTATCTAGGGAGAGGAGCCCGGTGCTCGACGCGCCGGCCGGAACGTTCACGTACTCAAAGGAGCAAGCGATGGCGGACATCGAGGCCAAGGTCAAAGACATCATCATCAATGAGCTGGGAGTCGAGGCGGAAAAGGTGACCGCCTCCGCGTCGTTCGTCGAGGACCTCGGCGCCGACTCGCTGGACACCGTCGAGCTCGTCATGGCCTTCGAGGAGGAATTCGGCATCGAAATCCCGGACGAGGACGCCGAGAAGCTCCAGACCGTCGGGGACGCCATCAACTACATCCAGCAGAACCAGGCGAGTTGAGCCCCGCTGGGGTCGGCCACTCAAGCAAGGATCCGCGATGACCCGCCGTGTGGTGATCACCGGCACTGGCCTGCTGACGGCCGTCGGGAACGATGTCCAGTCCAACTGGGAGTCGCTTCTCGCCGGCCGCAGCGGCGCCGCGCCGATAACGCAGTTCGACCCGCCCGCGGACTTCCCGGTGCGTTTCGCCTGCGAGCTCAAAGGCTTCGACGCCGGCGAGTACATGGATCGGAAGGAGGCGAAGCGCACCGACCGGTACGCGCAGCTCGCTATGGCCGGCTCGGTCCAGGCCATGAAGGAAGCCGGTCTGTCGGAGGGGCTGGAGGGGGTAGACGCGGAGCGGACCGGGGTGCTGATCGGGAGCGGGATCGGTGGCATCGCTACCTTCGAGGACCAGCACGCGCGGTTCCTCCAGAAAGGGCCCGCCCGAGTCTCCCCGTTCTTCGTGCCGATGTTCATCGCGGACATCGCGTCGGGGATCGTATCCATCCGCTACGGGGCCAAGGGGCCCAACTATGCCACCGTGTCCGCATGCGCCTCCGGCGCCCACGCGATCGGCAATGCGTTCCGCTCCATCCAGGTCGATGAGGCGGACGTCATGATCACTGGGGGAACGGAGGCGACGGTTACGCCGATGACGATGGCGGGATTCGCGGCGCTGACGGCGCTGTCGGAGCGGAACGACTCGCCGGAGACGGCGAGCCGCCCGTTCGACGCGCAGCGCGACGGGTTCGTACTGGGCGAGGGAGCGGGGATCCTCGTGCTGGAAGAGCTCGAGCACGCGCGCCGGCGCGGCGCCAACATCATCGCGGAGATGGTCGGCTTCGGGCAAACGGCGGACGCGTACCACATCACCGCCCCGGCCGTCGGTGGAGAGGGCGCCGCCCGCGCCATGCGCATGGCACTGCGCAGCGCCAACGCGCGCCCGGAAGAGGTCGACTACGTCAACGCGCACGGCACTTCTACGCCGGCCAACGACACCAACGAGACCGCCGCGATCAAGACGACGCTCGGCGAGCGCGCTTACCAGATCGTCGTCGGATCCACCAAGTCGATGACGGGGCACACGCTCGGCGCCGCCGGCGGCGTGGAGGCGGTGATCAGCGCCCTGGTCTGCCAGAAAGGGATCATTCCTCCGACGATCAACTATTCGACGCCGGACCCGGATTGCGACCTGAATTACGGCACCAGCGGCGCCACGGAGCGGGGCGTTGGCCTCGCGCTCAGTAACAGCTTCGGTTTCGGCGGCCACAACGTCAGCCTCGCCGTGCGGCGCTGGGACGGTTGATTCGAGGCTGAATGCCGGACGTGCCCGACGGACGGAAGGGCCGGCATCGTCACCCGATGTCGGCCCTTCTCTCAACGAGGAGAACCTTACCCCATGCGCATCGGACACGGCTACGACTCCCACCGCTTTCTCGAAGGCCGGCGACTGGTGCTCGGCGGAGTCGAGATTCCTTCAGCGCGTGGGCTGACCGGACACTCGGACGCGGATGCCGTCGCGCACGCCGTAACCGACGCACTGCTCGGGGCGGCGGGGCTTGGTGACATCGGCCAGCATTTCCCTCCGGGCGACGCGGAGTGGAAGGATGCGGACTCGATGGTTCTTCTGGCGCGGGTCGTCCACCTGCTGGAGACGGAGAACTATCAGGTCGTCAACGTGGACGTCACGGTGGTCGCCGAGGAGCCCCGCATCGGCCCGCACGCCGGGGCCATGCGCGCGCGGGTGGCGGCGGTGCTGGGGATCGGCTCGGCTTCCGTTTCCATCAAGGGAAAGTCGAACGAAGGGATGGGATGGATCGGGCGCGGTGAAGGCATCGCGGTGTTCGCGGTGGCAGCCATCGACAGCGTGGAGGACCAGAGCACCCTGTTCGCGCGACATCGCGCGGACCTTCACAGCTGAGACGTCGGGCGGGACGTGGCCGGCTCCATCGAGCAGCTCCTCGCACGGCTTTCCGCGGCCCCCGAAGTGGTCGTGTACCTGGCGCTGGGTTTGGCCGCTGCCCTGGAGAACATCATACCCCCCATCCCGGCGGACGTGGTCGTGCTCTTCGGGGGCGTCGTGGCGGGGCAGGGAGGGGCGAACGTCTGGCTGGTCTTCCTGGCCGTCTGGTTTTGCAATGTAGCAGGAGCGCTGCTGGTCTATTTGATGGGAAGACGATTCGGGGACGCTTTCTTCGCCGGCCGCTGGGGACGGCTGCTCCTGCAGCCGCACCAGGTGGCGCAGCTGGACGGGTTCTATCGACGGTACGGCGTCCGGGTGATCTTCGTCAGCCGCTTCCTCCCGATGTTCCGCGCGGTGGTGCCGGTTTTCGCCGGCGTATCGGGCCTTGGGTTCTGGCGAACGGCGCTGCCGATGGCCGCGGCGTCCGGATTGTGGTATGGTACGATCGTGTATCTCGGCGCGGCGGCGGGCCGGAACTGGCGGGAGATCCTCCAGGTTCTCTCCGACGCCGGACGGTGGCTCTGGATCGCGGCGCTCGCCGTCGCCCTCGGTGTGGCTATATGGTGGTGGCGTAGCCGCCGTGGCGGCTGAGCCAGTGAACGCCCCGGCGCAGCCCGTCCCGGAAACGCCCCGCGCCTTCCATGTCGCGCCCTTTCTCGACCACCTGCGCTTCGAGCGCGGCCTGTCGGACGAGACGCTCGCGGCGTACGAGCACGACGTGCTCCGCCTCGCCGCTTTCCTCCGGCAACGCGGCCGCACCGGCCCCGGCGATGCGGGAACCGCGGACCTCAGAGCATTCGTACTCGAGCTGAAGGACCTCGGCCTCGCGGCGTCTTCGATCGGGCGGAACGTCTCCGCCGTTCGGACGTATTTCTCCTTTCTGGTCGCGGAAAACATCGTCGTCGGCGATCCCAGCGATCGCCTGCAGACGCCGAAGGGCTGGCGCTCGCTTCCAGAGGTGCTCTCCGTCGAGGAGATCGCTCGTCTGCTCGAGACGCCCGACCTCTCGCACCCGCTGGCCTGGCGCGACCGCGCGATGCTGGAATTCGCCTACGCCAGCGGTGTCCGCGTTTCGGAGCTGATCGACCTGCAGATCCGGAATCTCTCGCTGGAGGAGGGGAGCGCGGTGGTGTTCGGGAAGGGTGCCAAGGAGCGCCTGGTGCCCGTGGGGAGGCGGGCGGTGGGTGCGCTCTCGCTCTACCTTCGCGAGACCAGACCCCGGCTAGAGAGTGGAAAGGGGGAGGGGCGCGTCTTCCTCAACGCGAGGGGGCGACCGCTGACCCGCATGGGCGTCTGGAAGATTCTCCGGCAGCACGTGGAGGACGCCGGCATCGAGAAGCACGTCAGCCCGCACACGCTCCGGCACTCCTTCGCGACGCATCTTCTGGAGGGCGGCGCGGACCTGGTGGCGGTACAGGAGATGCTCGGTCATGCCGACATCGCGACGACGCAGATCTACACCCATATCGACCGGCGCTACCTCGCGGAGGTGCACCGGTCCTTCCATCCGAGAGCCTGACGCCACACGGTAGGCGGTTCGACCCATTCTGTACGAGCAGAGCTATCTCTATGATTCTGGTTATAGATAACTACGACAGCTTCACCTTCAATCTAGTGCAGTATCTGGGGGAGCTCGGCGTGGAGCCGTTGGTCCGCCGGAACGACCAGATCACGGTGGAAGAAATGGAGGCGACGCGGCCGGACGCCATCGTCATCTCGCCCGGACCGTGCACGCCGTCGGAAGCCGGCGTTTCGGTGGAGACGATCCGGCGGATGGGGCAGACCACTCCGATCCTCGGGGTCTGCCTGGGGCACCAGTCGATCGGGGCGGCGTACGGCGGTCGGATCGTCCGGGCCCAGCGGCTGATGCACGGGAAGACGTCCCCGATCAGGCACGACGCGCGGGGGATCTTCGCGGGGATCCCCACCCCCTTCACGGTCGCGCGGTACCACTCGCTGGTGATCGAGCCGGAGAGTGTGCCGGCCGAGCTGGAGGTGGTGGCTACCACGAACGAGCCGGGATTCGAGGACGAGATCCAGGCGGTTCGGCACCGCGAATATCCCGTGTGGGGAGTACAGTTCCATCCCGAGTCGGTGGCGAGCGAGCATGGTCGCACGCTGCTCCGCAACTTCCTCTCGCTCATCTGACCGGCGTGCGGCTGACCCTTCACATAACGATCGGCATCCTTCTACTTGCGGTCTCTCCCGCCCGCGCGCAGACGCTACGGGTCGAGGGCGACGTCGGCCATCCCGCCGCCGTGCTACTGCGCGACGTGCTCGCGCGCGGGTCTTACCTTATCATCCACCGCGACACCGTTCTGCCGGCCGACACCCGCATTCGCGGCGACCTGGTCGTGATCGGCGCGGACGTTCGGCTGGAAGGGAGGGTGGATGGGTCCGTTGTCGTGCTGCCTGGCGCTGATTTCTTCGTGCGTCCGGGCGCGACGATCGCGGGCACGACCACCAACGTGGGCGGCGGGGTCTTCATCTCGTCGAAGGCGACGGCGACCGAGCGGCTCGAGCTTCCCTCGGAGGTCGCCAGCCGCGCGGAGTACCAGAGCAATTCCTATGTGGTTTACCTGACCCCGCCACCCCGGCCGCCGCTCTTCGAGACGGGTGGCGTGATGGGCGTCGGCTTTCCGACGTACGATCGGGTGAATGGGGTGACTCTACGAGCGACCGGGAGCGCGCGTCTCTACGCGGATACCGCCGCGCCGAAGCTTACGGCCACCGCGCTGTACCATCAGGCTCGGAACCGCTTCGGCGCGGAGTTGAGCCTGCTGCTGCGGATTGGACCGCGTCATCACCTGGTCATCGAGGCGGCGGACCATTCGGCCACGAACGACGGCTGGATCCGCCCCGACCTCAGCAACTCGCTGGCGGCGGCCTTCCTGCGCTCGGACCTCCGTAACTACTACGGCGAGCGAATGATCGCTGTAGAGCTCGCGCGTGAAGCGCCGACCGGGCAGCGTACAGGGCGGGGCTTCGTGGTCCCTCGGGTGCGATTGGAAACGTCGCGAGCCGAGTCGCTCCGGTCCCGCGACCCCTGGACGCTCTTCGGCGACGAGGAATGGCGCGAGAATCCACCGATCGACGCGGGCCGGATCGTCGCCGGTACGCTCGGCGCCGAAGCGGGGTGGCGGGGCGCCACCAGCACCTTCGCGGGCGACGCCGCCATCGAATGGGCGCCGCCGGCCCTCGGAGATTTTGACTACTCGCTCTTCATGCTGGACGGTCGCTGGAATATGATCGCCCTGTGGGGCCATACCATCGGCGTGCGCGGTCATTTCCTCCACCCGCTCGGCAGCTCGGCTCCCGCGCAGCGCTGGTCCATCGTTGGTGGGTCAGGTACGCTTCCGACCCTTGCTACGGGCGAGCGGCGCGGCGACCACCTGGTGTTCGTCGAATCGTCGTACGGAGTTCCGTTGACCCGTATCGTTCTCCCTTTCGTCGGCTCGCCGGTCCTGGTCGCCCGCCACGCGGTCGGCAGCGCGTGGATCTCCGGCGCGCCCACGCCCGACCTCGAGCAGAATCTCGGCCTGGGCCTCGCGTTCCCGTTCATCCGCGCCGATCTCTACCTCAATCCCGCCGACCGGGACCGCCTGGTTCCCAGCCTCACCTTCTCGCTTCCATTTTGACCCTCCGCCGTCTTTGACAAACGCGGGCCCGCGCGCTACATTCGTTGGCGTGATTATTGCAAGCCGGCCCGCCCGATTTAGCCCGTCCTGGCTGTGAAAAGCCAGGTTCTGGGCGTGATTCCCGCCCGTCTGGCCTCGGCGCGGCTCACTCGGAAGCCGCTGCATCTGCTCGCCGGCCGCACGCTGATGGAATGGGTGTGGCGGCGCGTAGTGGAGACGGAGCTTTTTTCCGAGGTGGTGATCGCCACCGAGAGCGACGAAGTCGCGGAAGAAGCTCGCCGCTTCGGGGCGCGGACGGAGCTCACCTCGCAGGACCATCCCTCCGGCACGGACCGCATCGCCGAGGTAGCGCGGCGTCGCGAGTACCGGGGTTACGCATCGATCGTAAACATCCAGGGCGACGAGCCCTTCGTGAGCGCGAGTCAGCTGGAGCCGACGATTGCGCTCACCTCCGAGGCCGGCTGGCAGGTCGGCACGGCCGCGACGACCGTTTCCGACAGCGAGGAGCTACACGATCCCGCCGCGGTGAAGGTCGTCCTTGGCGACGACGCGCGGGCTCTCTATTTCTCGCGCGCGCCCATCCCCGTCATCCGCGATGCCGATCCGACGCCCGCGGATTTCTCGGCGGGTGCCTTTCTTCGCCATCTCGGGATCTACGCGTACCAGGCCGAAGCTCTACAGGAGTGGGTTCGGCTGACGCCGGGGCGGCTGGAGCGGATGGAGCAGCTCGAGCAGCTGCGTCCGCTCGCCGCCGGGATGAGGATCGGCGTCGCGATCGTCCCGCCGATGGAACGGGGTGTCGACACGCCGGCCGACGCCGTCCGGGTGGAATCTCGTCTTCGTGCTGAACTCCTAGACGTCGCCAAATGATCGAAACGACATCGACACCGACCAAGTACATCTTCGTCACCGGCGGGGTGGTCTCGTCCCTGGGGAAGGGGATCGCGGCGGCCTCACTGGGGCGGCTGCTGGTGGAGCGCGGGCTTCGCGTGACGATCCAGAAGTTTGATCCCTACATCAACGTCGATCCGGGGACGCTCTCTCCGTTCCAGCACGGAGAGGTATTCGTCACGGACGACGGCGCGGAGACGGACCTGGATCTGGGCCACTACGAGCGCTTCGTGGACCAGTCGCTCTCGCAGGCGAACAACATCACCACGGGCCGCATCTACCAGGACGTGATCACCAAAGAGCGCCGCGGCGATTATCTCGGCGCCACGGTTCAGGTGATCCCTCACATCACCGACGCGATCAAGACGGCGATCCGGCGGCTCGCGCCGAATCACGACGTGGTGATCACCGAGATCGGCGGGACCGTCGGCGACATCGAGAGTCTCCCGTTCCTGGAGGCGATTCGACAGTACCGGCAGGAGATCGGGCGCGAGCACACGCTCTTCCTGCACGTGACGCTGGTGCCGTACATCGCGGCGGCCGGTGAGCTGAAGACCAAGCCGACGCAGCACTCGGTCCGTGAGCTGATGGAGATCGGAATTCAGCCGGACATCCTCGTCTGCCGGACGGAGTGGCCGATCTCCGCCGACCTGCGTCGGAAGATCGCGCTGTTCGCCAACATGGACGTGAACGCGGTGATCGAGGCGCCGGACGCGAAG
>JAHWJV010000059.1 GCA_019348265.1 Gemmatimonadota bacterium | reverse complement strand
CGCCTGCCGGAGGTCCGAGGGGAACGACGGCGGCGCACGAATCCCGCCGCTGCCGCCCTCGACCGCCGAGGTGCCGTTGATCGAAGCAGATCCGCAACTCTCTCGAGCGTACCTCACCAACGTACTGCGCGTGTCACGGCCTCGACCTGGCCCATCGCCCGGCGGTCTACACGCAAATGGCAGTCTGACATACGTCCTGGTCTGAAGTTGGGGAGCAGCTCAGGCCTCCCGCTCGCATCGGTAAGACGACGCCGTGAGCCGGAGATGTTGAGGGGAGGGAAGGAAACCTTAATCGGCAGGAGAGATTCCGCATGTCGAAGACGCGTACTTCGAGGTTCGTCGCGGCGCTCGGCGCTATGCTCGCGACCAGTGTCGCCACGGCGCAGACGCCGGTCCGGGATTTCGTCCCGGAGTACACCTTCCAGGGATCGGATCTCAAGGGTTACCAGCCGGTCGGCCGCGCTACGTGGCGGGCTCAGAACGGGCAGATCATCGGCACCGCGACCGGTGGCAACCCGGGCTGGCTGCTGATGGAGCAATCTTACCAGGACGTGTCGTTCTGGTCGAACTTCCGGTGCAGCGGCCCCTGCAACGCAGGCGTGATGTTCCGGACTACGCGCACGGCGCGCGGCCTCGAGGGCATCTTCATCTCGCTGGCGGACGGCGACCTGGCGCCGTACCGGGTGGTCGTCGACCAGGATGGGCGCATCACCTCGCGCGAGCGGCTCGCCGCCGGGGGCGGTCAGGTCCGGATCGCACTGCCACCGAACCCCGCCCAGCAGGGTGGCGGCGGCGGGGCCGGCGGAGCCGCGGCCGCCCAGCCTGCTCCGCTCACACCCGGTGCGTGGAACGAGCTTCGTGTCTACCTGGACGCCAACATCATCCGCCCGCAGCTGAACGGCACCGGGCGCATCCCCGCCGGCAACACGGCTGACGAGTCCGCCGGGTACGGTCCCATCGCGCTGTACGTCGGCGCGGGCGAGGTCCAGTTCGCCCAGCTCGCCGTCTCCGACCTCCGCTCCCGCACGGCGCACGCCGAAGTCACCCACCCGAGTTTCCGTGTCCAGCGCCTGAACCCGCACCACTACGCCTGGGACGTCGCGGTCGCGGACTTCGACCGGGACGGCACACAGGACATCGTCGCCGGTCCCTGGATCTACCTCGGCCCGGACTTCACGAAGATGCAGGAGATCTACCTAGCGCAGACGATCAACCCCGGCGTGACCTACACGCCGAACATGGTCACCCACGCGCACGACTTCACCTCGGATGGTTGGCCGGACGTGCTGGCGACCGAGTCGCGGCAGATGGTGCTGTACGTGAACCCCAAGGGCGCTAACCGGCGCTGGGAGCGGCATCTCGTTCTGCCGAACGTGACCACCGAGCTCACCGTCCTGCAGAACCTGGACAGTGACAGCATGCCGGAGATCGTCTACGGGCACACCGGCGGTTACATGGTCTACGCGAAGGTGGACCGGAACAACCCGACCGCGCCCTGGGTCGTGCACCGCATCTCCGAGGCGGTGGTGGGGAACGTCAACGTGCACGGGATGGGCGTCGGGGACGTGAACGGAGATGGTCGCGCCGACATCCTGCACGCCGCCGGCTGGTGGGAGCAGCCGCCGACCCTCACGGGTCCGGACCAGAAGTGGACGTACCACCCGGCGGCCTTCGCGACCGCGGGTCACATCCGCGGCGGCGGCGGCGCTCAGATGGCTGTGTTCGACGTGAACGGCGACAGGCTCAACGACGTGGTCGCCAGCCTGAACGCGCACGGCTGGGGTCTCGCCTGGTTCGAGCAGAAGCGTGACGCGCGGGGCCGCATCACCTTCGAGCCCCGTCCCATCATGGGCGATTTCTCGACCGCTTCGACGAACGCGGGCGGCCTGACCTTCTCGCAGCTCCACTCCGGCGTCGTTCCCGTCGACCTCGACAACAACGGCCTGACCGACTTCGTGACCGGCAAGCGCTACTGGTCGCACCTCGACGCGTATGGCGACCCGGACCCGTACGGCCCGGCGTACACCGTGTGGTATCGGACGATTCGCGACCCGAATGCCCCCGGCGGCGCGCGCTTCCAGCCGGAGGTGATCCACAACCAGTCGGGCGTCGGCTCGATGTTCAAGGTGGTCGACATCGACCGCAACGGCCGGCAGGACATCATCTCGTCCGGTGTCTGGGGCACGAACATCCTCTGGAACCAGATGCGCTAAGTCCGGAACTCGGATGACACCCCGCGGGCAGGGCGACCCACGGGGCGCCGTGCTCGTCGGGCGGAACGTCGAAAGAGTCGGTCACGTCGCTGCGCGCAACGCGAGGCGCTTCCTCGAACACTGCCGCTCCAATGATCGCGCGGCCGGAGAAACCAGGTTGATGACACCTTCCGGGCAGATGTTTCGACTCGATGGGAAAGTAGCGGTCGTGACGGGCGGCTACGGCGGCTTCGGCGCGGCGATCTGCGAGGGGCTGGTGGACATGGGCGCCCGCGTGGCGGTCGCCGGGCACAACCGGGAGAAGGTGGACGCCTTCGTCGCGCGCCTGCGCGAGCGCGGCGGCGACGCCTTCGCGGCGCCGGTGGATGCGCTCTCGGTCGAGGATACACGCCGCATGATGGACGAGGTGGCGACGCACTTCGGGCGTCTGGACATCCTGGTCAACACCGTCGGCGGGCAGCGCGAGGAGAAGGCCGACGACGTCACGGACGAGAACTTCTCCTACCTGCTCGACCTGAACCTGAAGAGCGCGATGTTCCAGGCGCAGGCGGCCGCGAAGTACATGAAGGCCCAGGGCGGTGGCAAGCAGATCCACTTCGGCTCCGTGCGGAGCCAGCTGGGGCTGCGGGGCCGTGGCTTCGCGGCGTACTGCGCCGCCAAGTCGGGGCTCACCGTGCTCTGCAAGCAGCTGGCGGTGGAATGGGCCGAGCACCGGATCAACGTGAACGTGCTGGCGCCCACCTTTGTGCGCACCTCGCAGGTGGCGCGCTTCCTGGACGATCCGCAGTTCTATCAGAACATCGTCTCGCGCATCCCGCTGGGGCGCGTCGGGGAGGTGAGCGACGTGGTCGGTGCCGCGCTCTTCTTCGTCTCCCCGGCTTCGGACTTCATCACCGGACAGACTCTGTATCTGGACGGCGGACTCACGGCGACGCAGTAAACCATCGCGCCCCTGCACCCGAGATTGGCCCTACACCCGAGATTGGACGCTCCATGGCTGATATGCTGACCGAGGCACCGCGCGGGAACGCGAGCGGGGCAAAGATCCAGATGAAGAACTACATCGCCGGCGAGTGGCGGAGCTCGAGCGCGAGCGAAGACCTGCCCGTGATGAACCCGGCGACGGGCGAGGAGCTGGGGCGCGTGCCGATGTCGCCGGGAAGCGACGTCGACGCTGCGGCACGTGCAGCGGCGGAGGCTTTCCCGGCCTGGAGGCGCGTGCCGGTCACGGATCGCGTGCAGTACCTGTTCAAGCTGAAGACGCTGCTGGAGGAGAATTTCGAGGAGATCGCGCGCACCATCACCATGGAGTGCGGCAAGACGCTGCCGGAGGCGCGCGGCGAGATGCGGCGCGCCATCGAGAACGTCGAGGTCGCCTGCGGCGCGCCGGTGATGATGCAGGGGTACAACTCGGAGGACATCGCCGCCGGGATAGACGAGATCATGATCCGGCAGCCGCTCGGGGTGGTGGCGATCATCGCGCCCTTCAACTTCCCGGGTATGATCCCCTTCTGGTTCCTGCCGTACGCGATCGTGACCGGGAATACGGTGGTGATGAAGCCTTCGGAGCGGGTGCCGCTCACGATGCAGACGGTGTTCGGGATGCTGGAGACGCTGAAGCTGCCGCCCGGGGTGGTGAACCTGGTGAACGGCGGGCGAGATGTGGTGAACGCCATCCTGGACCACCCGGAGATCCGGGCGGTGAGCTTCGTGGGCTCCACGGCGGTGGCCAAGCACGTGTATGCTCGCGCGGCGGCCAACGGCAAGCGGGCGCAGTGCCAGGGCGGAGCCAAGAACCCGGTGATCGTGCTGCCGGACGCGGAGCTGGGCGGCGCGTCGGAGATCATCGCGGACAGCGCCTTCGGTTGCGCGGGGCAGCGCTGCCTGGCCGCGTCGATGGCGATCGTGGTGGGCGAGGCGCGGGAGCCCTTCATGGACGCGATCCGGCAGAAGGCGGAGTCCCGCGTGACGGGCTACGGGCTGGAGGACGGGGTGCAGATGGGGCCGGTGATCACGCCGGAGAGCCGGAGCCGCGTCGAGGGGCTGATCGAGCAGGCGATCAGGGACGGCGCGCGCGCGGTGGTCGACGGCCGCAAGCACGCGGTGCCGAACTACGCGAAGGGGAACTTCGTGGCGCCGACCATCCTGGAGGACCTGCCCTTCGAGAGCGAGGTGGCGACGACGGAGATCTTCGGGCCGGTGCTCACGGTGCACCACGTGGGCGACATCGACGACGCGATCGCCCGGGTGAACGCGGGGGAGTACGGGAACCAGGCGTCGCTGTTCACGTCGAGCGGGGCGAGCGCGCGAAAGTTCCGCTACGAGGCGGACGTCGGCAACGTCGGGATCAACATCGGCGTGGCGGCTCCGATGGCGTTCTTCCCCTTCAGCGGCGCGCGCCAGAGCTTCTTCGGCGACCTGCACGGGCAGGGGCGCGATTCGTTCGAGTTCTACACCAAGAAGAAGGTCGTTGTCGAGCGCTGGCCCAGGGCCTGGAGCCGCCGGTTCTAGGCGGGCATCCACATCCTGAACCCGCGGCCCCCGCGCTGGGGCCGCTTTCCTCCGGAGGCTCCGTGGCCGACGCCGCACTCGCATTCAAGAGCCCGCTACACCAGATGGCCCAGACGACACCCACGTGTCTCTGGAACGATTCGTCGTCCATCCAGGAGCTTACCTACTCGATCGAGCACGGCGGGGTGGGCGCCACCTGCAACCCGGTGATCGTCGTCGACGTTCTCAAGCAGGAGATGTCGATCTGGAAAGGCCGCATCCAGGGCCTGATCCAGGAGATGCCGACCGCCACGGAGGACGAGATCGCGTGGCGTTTAGTCGAGGATATGTCCGTCAAGGCGGCTACCCTGCTCGAGCCGATCTTCCGGGAACAGCAAGGTAGAAACGGCCGCCTCTCCATGCAGACGGATCCCCGCCTCTATCGGAACACGGCCGCCATGGTTGCGCAGGCGCGGCGCTTCGCTGAGCTCGCTCCCAACATCATCGTGAAGATCCCCGTAACCGCCGCCGGAGTGGCGGCGATCGAAGAGGTGACGTACCTCGGGATCAGCATCAACGCCACGGTTTCGTTCAGCCTCCCGCAGGCGATCGCCGTGGCCGAGGCGGTGGAGCGCGGGATGGCGCGGCGGGAGAAGGAAGGAAAGGACGTCTCCGGCATCGCCTCGGTCTGTACGCTTATGGTAGGTCGACTGGACGATTGGCTGAAGATGGTCGCGGAGAAGCGCGGGCCGACGGTGAACCCGGGCGCGCTGGAGTGGGCAGGGGTCGCGGTGTTCAAGAAGGCGTACGCGATCTACCAGGAGCGCGGGTACCGCATCCGACTGTTGTCGGCCGCCTTCCGGAACCACATGCACTGGTCCGAATTCATCGGCGGCGACGTGGTGATCTCCCCGCCGCACAAGTGGCAGGCGCGGTTCAATGCGAGCGACGTGGAGGTTCTGCCGCGCATCGCGAACCCCGTCGATCCGGAGGTGCTGGAGACGCTGATGAAATTCGGGGACTTCCAGCGCGCTTACGCGGAGAACGGCCTGTCGCACGAGGAGTTCAACACCTTCGGACCCACCGTCCGTACGCTGCGGCAGTTCATCAACGCCTGCTATGAGCTGAACGGCCAGATCAGGGAGCTCTTGCTGCCGGATCCTGACAAGATCTGAAGCGCAGACGCGAGCACCAGCTGCGCAGAATCAGACTCAACGAGCCCGCGGCGACCGCGCCGGGGGCTCGTTCGTCGTCCGGAGCCTGCGTCGCTTACCTGCCGAGCAGCCGCGCCGGCAGCGCGTACGCCACGTATGCTCGCGGGGTCGAGCCGTCCGGGCGCGTCGGCCCGCCGGTGCCGGCGGCCACCACCACGTACTGCCGTCCCCCCTGACGGTAGACGGCGGGGATGCCCTGCCCCGCAGTGGGGAGCCGCGCGGCCCACAGCTCCTCGCCGGTGTCGGTGTCATAGGCGTTCAACCTGTCCCCGTTGATCAGGAACACGAGCCCGCCGGCGGTGATCGCCGGCCCGCCCGCGAATTGGGAGGAGCCGGTGTTGACGGCGATCCCCCGCTCGACCAGCGACGTGACGCGGCCGACCGGGACCTGCCAGACCTTCCGCCCGGTGTTCAGGTCGTACTTCGTCATGGTGGTGAACGGCGGCCGCCTGGCGTGCATCCCGCCGCTCACGGAGTAATACCCGTAGCCGGTCTGGTAACGCGACGGCGGCGCGGAGGCGCCTTCCGCCGGCTGCGCGGCCGGAGCGAGCGCCATCTCCGGCCGCTCCAGGTACGCGTAGATCGCGTTCACTTCCTGGTCGGTGAGGTCCGGGAATGCCGGCATGAGTCCCCTGCCCTGCTTCACCACCGCGTGGAACTGGTCGGCGGGGATGCGTTCGGCCGCGCCGCTCAACGGCGGGATCATCGGCGGCTGCCCCTGGCGGTCCGGCATGTGGCACGACGTACAACGCTGCTGGTAGACGAACGCGCCGCGGTCCACCTGCGTAGTACCCGTCCCGAACTCACCGGCCCGGATCGGCGTGAGCTGCAGCACCGTAGGGACATTCTTGCTCACCACGAAAAAACTCCCATCCCGCGGATCGCCTCCGGTCGATCCCCAGTTCGCGCCGCCGTTGTTGCCTGGCATCTGCATGGTGGGGCGCAGGCTGGGCGGCTGGAACAGCGTCTCGCCCAGGTTCAGGATCTCGGCGAGCCGCCTGCGCACGCTGTCCTGCTCGGCCGGCGGCAGGTACGGGTTCACGTCGTCCGGCGTGAACGATTGGATGGAGAACGGCTCCGGCGAGCGTGGGTGCGGCTGGGTGGGCCACGCGACCTCGCCCGGCACGTCCGACGCGGGTACCGGACGCTCATCGATCGGCCAGAGCGACTCGCCGCTCACCCGGTCTAACACGAATAGGAAGCCGAGCTTCGTCGCCACCGCGACGACGTCCCGCATGCGACCCTCGTGACGTACGGTCATCAGCGTGGGGGTGGCGGCCAGGTCCATGTCCCACAGATCGTGGTGCACCGTCTGGAAATGCCAGATCCGCTGGCCCGTCCTCGCGTTCAGAGCGACCAGCGAGTTCCCGAAGAGGTTTGAGCCGAGGCGGTCCGCACCATAGAAATCGTACGATGGCGAGCCCAGCGGCACGTACACGATCCCCCGCGCCTCGTCCACGCTCAGGCCGCCCCACGCGTTCACCCCGCCGACCCGCAGGTACGCGTCCGAGGGCCAGGTCTCGTACCCGTACTCGCCGGGGTGCGGGATCGTGTTGAACCGCCACACCAGCCGCCCGCTGCGCACGTCATAGGCGCGGATGTGCCCCGGAGCCGACGCATACGATTCACCCGGCGCGCTGCCGAGGATCACCAGGTTTTCGAACACCCGCCCCGGAGAGGGCGACTGGCCGCTGACGACGAGCCGCGCGTCACGCCCGAGCCCCTCCCTCAGGTTCACGCGCCCGTTCGTGCCGAAAGACCGCACGGGGTCGCCAGTCACCGCATCGATCGCGTGCAGGTACTGCCCCTTGCTGGTCAGGATGCGCCGCTCGGAGCGGTCTGCGCTCTCCCAGTACATGATGCCCCGGTTGGTGACTCCGCCCGTAACCTCCCCCAGCTCGCTGAGCCAGAGCTCGCGGCCGCTACCGGCATGGATGGCGGCGATGGAGCTGCCCCGCCCCAGCACGTACATGATCGAGTCGATCACGATCGGGTTGAAGCCGTAACCGCTGTTGTCGCCGATCGGATAGGTCCAGGCAACCTGCAGCTGGCTGACGTTGGACCGGTTGATCTGGTCGAGCGCGGAGAAGCTGCTGCCCGTCGCGTCACCCTCGTACGTGGCCC
Organism: Gemmatimonadota bacterium; assembly: GCA_019348265.1. Classification (GTDB taxonomy): domain Bacteria; phylum Gemmatimonadota; class Gemmatimonadetes; order Longimicrobiales; family Longimicrobiaceae; genus JAHWJV01. Next base: position 4,074 of record JAHWJV010000059.1, on the reverse strand, counting down.
AGCGGTTGAACTTCTCCTCGATCGGAAGCATGGCCGCCGGGGGTGCCGGTGCGCACGAGCCCGCCACCAGGAGCCCGACCATGCCCGCGGAAAGCGCACGCGTCACACGAACTCGGACGAAGCTGGATTGGAATCTCGACATGAACGGCTTTCTCGAAGAAAGGGACGCTGGGCAGCAGCTCCGAATGACTCTTCCGCGCCGCCACGCGCACGTATGTCGCGCGCGGGAACGGGTTTGGAGTGTTGTTACGAGAGTATCAACGCCTGACGAGGGTCTCGGGCAGCGCGAAGGCGACGTACCCGCGCGGCAGCGTCTCCCCGGGTTCGGTGGGCACGCCGCCGGAGGTGACCGCGACGAACTGCCGGCCCTGGTACTCGTAGATGGTCGGTATACCATTCCCCCGGGTCGGCAGCGGCGCGGACCAGAGCTCCTTGCCGTCGTCCTTGTCGTAGGCGCGCAGCTTGTTCTGCGTGATCATGAAGACGAGACCGCCGGCGGTGATGGCGGGTCCGCCGCGAACGTTGGCCTGGCCGGTGTTGTCGGTGATCCCGCGCGCGACCAGCGACGGGATCTCGCCTATGGGGATCTGCCAGGCGATGTTGCCTGTGTTCAGGTCGTACTTCGTCATCGTGGCGAAGGGCGGCTTCTGAGCGTACATGCCACCGGGTACCGCGAAGTACCCGTAGCCGGTCTGGTAGCGGACCGGGCCGATGGGGTTGCCGTCGGGGCCCATCTCCACCGCAGGAAGCGGCTTCGCGAGCCCGGGATTGGCGAGGTACGAGACGATCGCGTTCGCCTCCTGGAGGGTGAGGTCGGGGAACCCCGGCATGTTGCCGGAGCCCTGTCGGATGATCGCGTGGATCTGCTCCGAGGTGCGCCGTCCCACCACCCCGTTCAGGTTCGGGATCATCGGCGGCGTCCCTTCACGGGCCGGCTTGTGGCAGGTCTGGCAGTTCTGCTGATAAAGGAACAGGCCGCGGTCCGGGAGCGTCGTACCTGTGCCAAACACGCCGGGCAGGATCGGGTCGAGCTGTAACACCGTCGGCAGGTTGTTGGTGACGACGTAGAAGCTACCGTCGGCAGGGTCGGCGGCGGTGGAGCCCCAGTTCGCGCCGCCAGCGTTGCCGGGCATCTGCATGGTCGGGCGGCGGCTCGGCGGCTGGAAGAGAGTCTCGTCGAGGTTGAGAATCTCCCCGAGCCGATTCCTGACGCTGTCGCGCTGGGCCGGCGACAGGTACGGGTTGATGTCGTCCATCGAGAACGATTGGACGGCGAACGGCCTGGGCCAGGTGGGGCGCGGCTGGGTCGGCCACGCCTGCTCGCCCGGCATGTCCGACGCGGGGACAGGGCGTTCCTCGATGGGCCAGAGCGGCTCCCCGGTGGCCCGGTCGAAGACGTACAGGAAGCCGAGCTTGGTGGCCAGCGCCACGACGTCCCGAGGTCTCCCCTCGTGGCGCACGGTCAACAGGGTCGGCGTCGCCGTCAGATCCATGTCCCAGAGGTCGTGGTGCACCGTCTGGAAGTGCCAGATCCGCTCACCGGTACGCGCGTTGAGCGCCACCAGCGAGTTTCCGAAGAGGTTGGAGCCGAGGCGGTCCGCACCGTAGAAATCATATGATGGTGAGCCCAGCGGCACGTAGACGATGCCGCGTGCCTCGTCCACGCTCAGCCCGCCCCACGCGTTGGTCCCGCCTACGCGGAGATAGGCGTCTTCCGGCCAGGTCTCGTAGCCGTACTCGCCGGGATGCGGGATGGTGTTGAAGCGCCAGACCTGCCGACCCGTGCGTACGTCGAACGCTCGAACGTGCCCCGGCCCGGAACCGTAGGACTCGCCGGGGGCGGACCCAAGGATCACCAGGTCCTCGAAAACGCGGCCGGGGCTTCCCGACTGGACCCGCAGCAGCGACGCCGGGTCACGCCCCATCCCTTGCCGGAGATCGGCGGCCCCGTTCAAGCCGAACGTTCGGATCGTCTGCCCGGTCAGCGCGTCGATGGCGTGCAGGCGCTCGGCTTTGGTCGTGAGAATTCGGCGGTCGGAGCGATCCTCGCTCTCCCAGTACATAATCCCGCGGTGGGTGAGCGTGCCGTCGAACCCTGCCAGCGTGTTCCGCCATATCTCGCGTCCCGTACCGGCGTGAAGCGCGGCCACCGAGGCCCCGCGGCCGAGCACGTACATGATCGAATCGACGACGATCGGGTTGAAGTCCGCCCGGGTGTTGTCTCCGATCTGATAGCTCCACACCTGCTGGAGCTGCTGCACATTAGACCGGTCGATCTGTCTGAGCGAGGAGTAGTGCGACGCGGTCGCGTCCCCCTCGTACGTGCGCCACTCGTTGAACCGCTCGGCGCCCGAGATGGTACCGGGCTGCGGCCGGGAGCAGCTCGCGAGAAGGGCCGCCGCGAGCAGCGCCGTACCCGCGCGGCGAGCCCTGACGGTTCTCAGGGAAGCGATCATTAAGGTCATTTCCTGTCTTGAAAGATGGAGCGGCAGCCTGGCCGCTTCCCCGCGCTACCGCGCCCCCGGACGGCGAGAGCCGTCCGGGGGCGCGAGGAATCAGCCGGCGTCAGTAACCAGGGTTCTGCTTGACGTTCGGCAGGTTCTGGGTCTCGCGGGCGGGGATCGCCCGGAGCATCCGGAACTCCTGCCCTTTGACCGGCCCCAGCGTCGTGGCGATCGGGTCGTTGGCGGTCAGGGTTGCGGCCCAGACGCCCGGCTCCATCGCGTCGCGGCGGATCAGGTCCAGCCAGCGCTTGGTCTCCCAGATGAGCTCGAGGTGACGCTCCCAGTAGATCCAATCCCGCGCCTGTACTTTGCTGACGTTGGTCGGCCGGTTCGCCGGAAGCGCGCGGTTCTCCGTACCCGTCCCATTGCGGGCGCGGGCCCGGATCAGGTTCACCTGCTGCATGGCGAGCGCGCTGTTTCCAAGCTCGTTCTGCGCCTCCGCGTACCACAGCAGCACCTCGGCGTACCGCCAGATCGGGAAGTCCACGTCGCCGCGGGCACCCACCGACTGGCTGCTCGGCCGGAACTTGTACGGGTGCGAACCCGTCGGCCCCAGCCAGCGACGCGAGCTGGAGTTGTCGCAGGTCGGCACGCGCCGGTCGCAGAAGCAGGTCGTGTTGTTCAGGTTGCAGGCAGCGAAGCGGAAGCTGGTCTGCTTTCGGTAATCGCCGTCGTCGAAGCTGTCCGCCGCCCAGATCGTGGGCGTCGTAACGCCGAATCCGCCGCCTGGCGTCAGCTCGCGCGGATAGTGGCTGTTCTGGATGGTCGAGCTCGAGCGGTTGTCGACGCCGGTGTGCACCGAGGCGAAGATCATCTCGCGGTTCCCCTTGTTCGTCGGGAGGAACACGTTGAGCTGGTTCGGGAGGAGCTGGTACGTTCCCGAGTCGATGATCTTCTTCGCCATGTCGGACGCCTTCTGCCACTCGCCGGAGTTGTACCGGCTGGAGTTCCAGATGTAGCGCTCCGTGAGCATCGCCCGTGCTGCGCCGCGGGTCGCGCGACCCCAGTCCGATGGCGGGTGGCTGGCCAGCAGCGTCGGCTCGATCGCGATCAGCTCGTCGATCACGAACTTGTTGATCTCCTCGCGGCTGGAGCGGGAGACCTGCAGGTTGGCGTGCTCCTCCTCGGTCTTGAAGAGCGGAACGCCGCCGTAGTACCGCTCCAGCTGGTGATAGGCGAACGCCCGAAGGAATCTCGCCTCCGCTACGTACACGTTCTTCAGATCCTGCGAGATCGGCGCGTCCGCGACGCGGTTGATCATCAGGTTCGCCCGGTAGATCTGCCGATACCAGGTGTACCAGGAGTCGTTCATGAACGAGTTTTCGGTGTCCCAGCCAAGCGTCCCCGGGTGCTGTGCCGGCGGGTTCTGGTCCAGCGGATGAGCGTTGGAGTGGTCGCTCGCGCCGTCGGTGACGAATGAGTGCTGCCAGGAGCCTACGGACCCGCCGATGGCGCTCGAGAGTTGTTGATACACCGCGTTCAGCGCGGCCCGAGCGTCGCCGGCGCTCTGGTAGAAGTTATCGACGGTCAGGAACGAGTGCGGAGTCTCGGTCAGCATGTCGTCGCACGC
>JAHWJV010000591.1 GCA_019348265.1 Gemmatimonadota bacterium | reverse complement strand
CGGGTGTGGCCCTTTCTACAATCCTGCGGTGACTGAACCCGGCAAGACCTCCGCTGCGCCCGAAGGCGTGACCCATCCCCGCGCCATCCGCAGCTTCGTGCGACGGGCGGGCCGCACCACCATCGGCCAAGCCCGCGCCTTCGAGACGCTTGGTCCGCAGTTCCTGCTGCCCTATCGGACGAGCCCGCTCCACCTGGCGGCTGCCTTCGGGCGCGACGCGCCGACGGTCATGGAAATCGGCTTCGGCATGGGTGAGGCGACAGCGCACATCGCCGGCCTGATGCCGGAGAAGAACTTCCTGTGCTGCGAGGTGCACGAGCCGGGCGTCGGCGCCCTGCTCAAGCGCATTGGCGAGCAGGGCCTGCAGAACATCCGCATCGCGCAGCACGACGCGCTGGGTGACGTCCGGGAGCGGTTGAGACTGCTTCAGGTGGTGCCATAAGACAGCATGAACGACACCACGGCGAAGACCGAAGGGTCTGAATGCGCGAAGGCCCCGCCGAGAAATCAGGCGGGGCCTTCCACTTTTCATGATGCCCCCGGCGGGACTCGAACCCACTACCTCAGGATTAGGAATCCTGCGCTCTATCCGGATGAGCTACGAGGGCGAACGGCTAAAAAGGTAAGCCGTTCCGCCGTTCTGGTCAACGGACCCCCGGCCGCGCCCGCGCGCCGGGGCGAGGTGCGTCCAGGGATGCTCCCGCGGCCCCGTCCAGCCGCCCCGTGCCGCCTTCGACGCGGTCCGCGTCCCCCCGGCGCGGCAAGGCGGCGGACGTGGAGGTACAGGGGATCCGGCTGACGAACCCCGACAAGGTGCTCTTCCCCGCCCTGGGCACCACCAAGCTGGACCTGGCGCGCTACTACGAGGCCATCGGCGAGTGGATGCTGCGAGTGGCGTGTGAACAGGCGGTGCGCTGGGCGGCCGGGCGCGAACTGCTCATCACGGTGAACGTGTCGGCCGGTCAGCTCGCCGATCCCGGCATCGTCGCGGCGGTGCGGCGGGGGATCGGCCCCCGCACGCGCGTGCTGGCGGTCACCTGGGTGCACTCGAGCACGGGCGTCAAGCTCCCGCTGCGCGAGATCGCCGCCGCCCTGCCCGAGCGCGTCCTGCTCTGCGTCGACGGCGTCCACGGCCTCGGCGCCGAGGCGGCGCTTCCGATCCGCCTCGTACTCCTGGTAGTTCCCCTCGAACCAGACGACGCGGCTCTCGCCCTCGAAGGCGAGGATGTGGGTGGCGATCCGATCCAGGAACCAGCGGTCGTGCGAGATCACGACGGCGCAGCCGGCGAACTCGAGCAGCGCATCCTCCAGCGCCCGCAGAGTATCCACGTCGAGGTCGTTGCTGGGCTCGTCGAGCAGGATCAGGTTGCCGCCCTTCTGCAGCGTCTTGGCGAGGTGTACGCGATTCCGCTCGCCACCAGAGAGCACCTTCACCGTCTTCTGCTGGTCGCTTCCCTTGAAGCCGAACCAGGAGCAGTAGGCCCGCGCGTTCACCTCGCCACGACCGAGCTTGATGACGTCCGCCCCACCGGAGATCTCCTGGTACACCGTCTTCTCGCCGTCCAGCGTGTCGCGGCTCTGGTCCACGTAGGCGAGCTTGACGGTGTCGCCGAAGGTGACGGAGCCGGCGTCGGGCTGCTCCTGGCCGGTGAGCATGCGGAAGAGCGTAGTCTTGCCCGCGCCGTTGGGGCCGATCACGGCGTGGATCGTGCCGGGCGCCACGGTGAACGACACGTCGCTGAGCGCGCTGAGGGCACCGAAGCGCACGGAGACCTTGCGGACCTCGAGGGGGTGGATGTCGCTGCGGACGGCGGTGTCCGTGACCCGGACGCTGCTCACTTGGTCCACCGGCTCAGGGTCTTGCTCGTGGTCGCCGCCTCGCGGTGGATCGCGGCGTCGTCCTCGTCCCCGGCCCCGTGACCGAGGTAGAGCTGCTGGACCTCGTCGCTCTCGGCAAGCTGCTGGGACGGACCGGACAACGACACCTCGCCGACGTCGAGGAC
>JAHWJV010000590.1 GCA_019348265.1 Gemmatimonadota bacterium | reverse complement strand
GACAAGCGCGACGTCGCTACGGACGTACTCCCGCATCTGCTGGCGGGGGGGATGCAGCTCCGCCAGAACACCGTCGTGACGCGGCTGGCGACTTCCAAGGGAAGCATCTCGAGCCTCGAGGGGGTCGACCGCCGGACCGGCGAGAGGCTGCGCTTCAGGGGGGATCGCGTGATCCTCTCCGCCGGCGCGCTCGCCTCCCCGCACATTCTGCTGGCCTCGGGGCTCGACCGGCTGAACCCGGGCGGGCACACGGTAGGGCGCTACCTGATGCGGCACTGCAACGCCTTCGTGTATGGAGTGTTCTTGCCGGCGCCGAACCCCGATCGCGTGCATCACAAACAGGTGGCCATCCTGGATTTCTACGACGGCGACCAGGCCGCGGGAGCGCCCGCGGGGAAGCTCGGGAGCATCCAGCAGGTGATGGCGCCGCTGCCTGGTGCGCCGTTGCGGAACCTGCCCTCCACGGGAAAGCTGGCGGGCGCCGCGGGGCGTTTGGGCGGCAGCCTGTTTCGCTTTCCGCTCAGCCTGATGACGGGCCTGCTGGCGATCGCGGAGGATCAGCCCCGCCATGAAAACCGGGTGGAGATCGACCCAACGTCGCACGACCGGTTCGGCCTCCCCCGCGTCCGGGTGGTGCACCGGTACACGCGCCGCGACCACCAGGCGCGGGCGGCCCTGGTTCAGCGCGCCAAGCAGGTGCTGGGCGCCGCGGGCGCCCGATGGACCTTCAAGATGGACGTCACGACCTTCTCTCATGCGGTGGGGACGGTGCGGATGGGCAGCGATCCGAAGCAGTCCGCGCTCGATGAGAGCTGCCGCTTTCGCGGCGTCGACAACCTCTACGTGGTGGACGGCAGCTTCATGCCGACTTCCGCCGGGGTGAACCCTAGCCTCACGATCGCGGCGAACGCGCTTCGGGTGGGGGCGCGGCTGACAACCGAACGATGACTCCGATACGCCTGGCGTTCCTCGGCTGCGGCTTGGCGGCCCGGCTTCACAGCCGCACGCTCCGCCACTTCAGCGACGTGGAGCGGTCGTATGCCAGCCGCACCCGGGACCGGGCCGAGGAGTACCGCGGCCGCTTCAAGGGGGCGAGAGCCTTCGGCTCCTACGAAACGGCGCTGGGGGACCCTGAAATCGACGTGGTGCTCGTAGCCACCCCGCCGGCGTCGCACCTGGATCTGACGCTGCGCTCGCTTGCCGCGGGCAAGCACGTCATCGTCGAGAAGCCGCCCTTCCTGCGGGCGGCCGACTTCGACGCGGTGACGGCGGCCGCTGCGCAGGCGGGGAAGCGGGTGTTCGTGGCCGAGAACTACTTCTACAAGCCGATGGCGGAGGCGCTGCGCGAGGTCGAGGGGGCGCGGGTCGTCGCTGTCGCGGAGCCGCGCGAAGAGGCGGGGCGCGAACTCGCCGGGAAGTACGGGGCAACGTGGCACCCTCGCCTGGAGGACGTGCTCGACCGCGCGGACGTCCCGCTCGCCCCGCTGACGACGCTGCGGCTCGGCGGTCCCGCACGCCGCCTCGTCACGGCGTACGACGAGCCCTCCGTGATCGACGTCGTCCGCGGCTGCGACGACGCCGGCGAGCCGCTCCTCGTGCTCGGCGGCGGCAGCAACGTCGTGCTGCCCGACGAGGGCATCGCCGGCACGGTCGTCCGCGTCGCGGTGCACGGGCTGTCCGCGCAGCAGGACGGCGACCGCGTGCTGCTCACGGCCGCAGCGGGCGAGGAGTGGGAGTCCTTCGTCGGGCTGTGCGTCGCCGACCGGCTGGCCGGCGTCGAGGCGCTGTCCGGCATCCCCGGCCTCGTCGGCGGCAGCCCGGTCCAGAACATCGGCGCGTACGGCCAGGACGTCGCGCAGACCATCACGTCGGTGCGGGCGTACGACCGGCAGCCGCGGGAGGTGGTCGCGCTGACCGACTGCGGGTTCTCCTACCGGCACAGCGTCTTCAAGGCCGAGCCCGGCCGGTGGGTGGTGCTCGCGGTGACCTTCGCGCTGACCTCGAGCGAGC
>JAHWJV010000058.1 GCA_019348265.1 Gemmatimonadota bacterium | reverse complement strand
CCGGCGCCGCGGGGCGGCCGGCTGCGTGCAACCCACTGTCCGCACCTCCCGGGTGCCGAACCGAATGGATCGTGGAGTGAGCGACCGCATCAACTCGGTCGAACCAGGGAGCCCCCACGCCCCCGAGGTGCGTCTCCACAGGCGGCGAGCACGAGCGTTGACTAATCAACATCCGTTGATATATTGAGCCCATGAGCACCACGGAGCTCGACCTCGCTCACGCCGCAAGCGCGTTCCATGCCCTCTCCGATCGGACACGGTTGGAGCTGGTGCAGTTCCTCATGGGTGGCGAGCGGTGCGTCTGCGAGCTCCAGGAAGGGTTAGGCGCGGCGCAATCCCGCCTCTCCTTCCACCTGAAGACCCTCAAGGACGCAGGACTGGTGACGGACCGCCGCGACGGGCGCTGGGTCTATTATGCGCTCGATCTCGACGCGCTGGGGGATCTCGCCTCGCTCCTCTCCGAGGTGCGGGCGCGCGGCGCGGAATGCTGTGCCGACGACGGCTGCTGTTCCTGAGGGATTTTTTTTGCTGGTATCCATCAACGATTCTTGATTGGAGAGCCACATGACGACCACGGACCTGAAGGAAACGGTGCGCGCGAAGTATGGCGAGGCGGCGACCCGGGTGACGGCGGGGGAGGGGAACAGCTGCTGCGGGGGAGTCGCGTTCGATGGCAGCTGCGACCCGATCACCGCCGACCTCTACGACGAGGCGGAAGCGGGATCGATCCCGGAGGATGCGCTGCGGGCATCACTGGGGTGTGGAAACCCGACCGCGCTGGCGCAGCTCGGCGAAGGGGAGACGGTTCTCGACCTGGGCTCCGGCGGTGGGATCGACGTGCTCCTCTCGGCCCGGCGCGTGGGCCCGACGGGAAAAGCGTACGGGCTGGACATGACGGACGAGATGCTGACGCTGGCGCGGGAGAACGCGCGGCTTGCTGGCGCGACCAACGTGGAGTTCCTGCGCGGGGAGATCGAGAACATTCCGCTGCCCACCGGGTCTGTGGACGTGATCATCTCCAACTGCGTCATCAACCTTTCCGGTGACAAGGCGCAGGTCCTCCGGGAGGCGTTCAGGGTTTTGAGGCCGGGCGGCCGTTTCGCGGTATCAGACGTGGTGGTCCGCGGAGAGGTCCCACCTGAGATCCGCCGCAACATGGAGCTCTGGATCGGGTGCGTGGCGGGCGCGCTGGAGGAGGCGGAGTTCCGGCGGCTGCTGACGGAGGCCGACTTCGAGGAGGTCGAGATCGAGCCGACGCGGGTGTACGACGTGGAGGACGCGCGCTCCTTCCTCGCGGGGTCGGGCGTGGACGTGGACGCACTCGCCCCGCGGATAGAGGGGCGCTTCGTGAGCGCGTTCGTGCGCGGGCGGAAGCCGGCCGCGGCTCTCAACCGTTCTGGGACTTCGGCCGCGGGCGCTTGCTGCGCGCCGGAATGCTGCTCCTGAAACATCATCGCTTCCGACGATGCGATACGCGCTGTTCTCCGACATCCACGCCAACCTGCCGGCGCTCCGGGCGGTTCTGGACGACATCGCCCGGAGCGGGCAGGCCGACGCGACGTACCACCTGGGCGACCTGGTCGGGTACGCGCCCTGGCCGAACGAATGCGTGGCGCTCCTGCGGGAGAGCGGCGTCGCCGGGGTCGCCGGGAACTACGACTCGACTGTGGCGACCGGCTACGAGCACTGCGGCTGTAAGTACGAGGATACGAGGCAGGAGGAGCTCTCCCACCTCTCCTACGGATGGACGCGGGAGCACGTCTCGCCGGAAACTCGCCGGTTCCTGGCGTCGCTCCCGTTCCGCATGGACGTGCGGCCGCTCGGCGGGCACACTCCCGGGCGCACCGTGATCCTGGTACATGGGGCGCCGACGCTGAACACCCTGTACTGGACGGCGGATCGCACGGACGAGTTCTGCTCGAAGATGGCCGGACTGGCTGGCGCTCGTAACGGGGACGTGATCTGCTTCGGGCACACGCACGTGCCCTGGCATCGCGAGGTGGGCGGGATCCATTTCGTGAACACCGGGTCGGTGGGCCGGCCGAAGGATGGAGACTGGCGCTCGGGTTACGTGCTGATGGATGTGGCCCCCGGTGCCGTCCGGGTGGAGCACCGCAGGGTGGAGTACGATGTGGAGGAGACGATGCGCGCGATCCGCGGAAGCACGCTTCCCGACGAATTCTCCGAGTACCTGCGAACCGGCGGCCGCCCGGCCGCCGGTTCGTGAGCGAACCGACCGGGATAGCCGGTCCCGACACGCCGGGGCGCTGAGCGAGGCGGTAGACGTCACCCGCCGTGGGCCGAGGCTTCAGAGCGGCTTTGAGTGGTGTCAGGCTCCAAATGGCGGATGCGGTGTATACCGGGCCGAACTCGACACCCGCACCCCAGATCCCATGAACGACGCCTTTATCGATTGCACGACGCTGGAAGGCCAGCGCCGGATCCGGGGCTACGTGCTGGGTTGGCTGGAGCGGTTGGACTATGGTGGGCGGCTCGACCGCGGCTGGCCGGTGGAGGAGCTGGCCGGGCGTGTGTGGGACCGGGTGGAGCGCGAGTTCGCGGCCGTATGGCTCGGACCCGTCGTCGAGAACCGCGCTCTCTGCCGCGTCATCGCCGAGACCATGGTCGAGGACTACTACGCCGCCTACCCCGCGCGCCGCTGCCACCGGTACTCCGTGCTCGGCGACCTTCCGGACGTGACCTTCCGCCGCTGCGTGCTCGACTTCATCCAGGACATCGAGGAATACGAGCCGGCGGCGCTGCCTCGCCGGCCCGAATCGGCAGCCGAGGAGTTCTGGGCGACGGTCCGCGAGCATCCGGATCGCTGGGGGTGCAAGCCGGAGCGCGGCGACTTCGTGGACGACGAGCCGCACGCGAGGGCGCTCTCGGTCGAGGTGATTCGCGAGTACTTCGCCCTCCAGGGGCGGGTTGCGGAGCAGCGGGCGGCGGGCGCTGGTCGGGTGGATGGCTGAGCCGGCCGCCGGGGGTGCCGCACCGATGGACGCGCACGTTCTGGTCGTGGACGATGAGCCGGACATCTCCGCTCTGGTCGCCTATCACCTGGCGCGGGAGTCGTATCGCGTGCGCACGGCAGCGAGTGGCCCGGAAGCGCTCCAGGCGATCGCCTCCGAGGCCCCGGATCTGGTGGTCCTCGACCTGATGCTCCCCGGGATGTCGGGGCTCGAGCTGCTCGCCGAGATCCGCAGCCGTCCCGAGCTGGAGCACGTCGCGGTGATCCTGCTCACCGCGCGGCGAGAGGAGCAGGACCGCGTCGCCGGTCTCTCACTCGGCGCCGACGACTACGTCGCCAAGCCCTTCTCCGCCCCCGAGCTCGTCGCCCGCGTGGGAGCGGTGCTGCGCCGGCTTCGGCAGCCGCCTCCCCTTTCGCGCGGTGGAAAGGTGCTGCGCATCGGCCCCTTCCTGGTCGACCTCACTGCGGCCAGCGCCGAGGTCGACGGTGAGCCCATGGACCTCACCCCCACGGAGCTCCGCCTCCTGCACACGCTCATCGCGCGACGCGGCCGCGTGCAGACCCGGCGTCAGCTCCTGGAAGCGGTGTGGGAGGTGACCGCCAACATCGAGACCCGCACCGTGGACATGCACGTGCAGCGGCTCCGCTCGAAGGCCGGCGACGCGGCAGACTGGATCGAGACGGTGCGCGGATTCGGCTACCGCTTCCGTACCGATCCGCCAGCAGTGTAGGCCGGTGCGACTGCGCGCGTCACAGCAGCTCTTCCTCTCCTATCTCCTCCTGATCGCGGTTCTCATCACCGCGCTCAGTGCCGGGGCAGAATCGCGCCTCCGGCGGATCCTGGTTGAGGGCGTGGAGCGCCAGCTTGCCGCGGAACTGAGCCTCGCGGCTACCTTCTATGACGCCTCCACCGACCTCCCCGCAGACTCCGTAGCGGATCTGCTCGGCCGCCGTAGCGGCCACCGCGTTACCGTGATCGCGCCTGACGGCGTGGTGCTCGGCGAATCCGCCCGGGATGGGGTGGCGCTATCGGCCATGGAGAATCACGCCGCGCGCCCCGAAGTCCGCGAAGCCGTGAAGATGGGACGTGGCGGCGCCATTCGGGCTAGCGAGACGGTAGGGCGGAATCTCCTGTACGCGACCGTCCGTTCCAGCCGCGGCGACATCGTCCGGGTGGCCACACCGTTGACGGAGGTCGACGCGGCGGTCTCGCGCGCGCAACGAGGGATCTTCGGAGTCGGCGCCCTCGCGGTGCTTCTTGCCGTTGGCCTGTCCCTCGGGTTCAGCGTGGCGGTGACTCGGCCGCTACGGCGCGTCACGGCGGCAGCGCGTGCGGCGGCGGCGGGTGACCTCTCCATTCGCCTCCGCGAAAGCCGAAGCGACGAGCTCGGGGAGGTCGCCGGTGCCCTCGATTCACTCGCGGAAGAGCTCCAGCGCCGGGTGCTTCAGGTAGAAGAAGAGCGCGCGGAAATGCAGGCGCTGATCGATTCCATGTCCGAGGGGGTTCTCGCTCTCGCGAGAGACGGCACGGTGCGCCGCGCAAACCCCGCCGCCCGCCGCATGTTCGGCCTCGGTCGGCGGGCGCAGGGCCTCACCCCGGAGGCGGTCGCCCGCCGCCCCGACTTCCTGCGCCTCGTCCGCCGCGCTCTCGCCGGCGAGACCGTTACCCCGACCGAGTTCGTGAGCGACGGCCGGTCCGTCCTCGCCACTGCCCATCCGCTCCCCGACGGCGGAGCGGTGCTCGTCTTCCTCGACGTGTCGGAGCTACGCCGCCTCGAGGGGGTGCGCCGCGATTTCGTCGCCAACGCCTCTCACGAGCTTAAAACGCCGCTCACGGCGATCCGCGGCTACAGCGAGACGATGCTCGATCCGGAGCTCGCACCGGAGCTGGTCCGGAAGTTCGCGAACGTGGTCAAGGTGAATGCAGACCGATTGCAGCGCATCGTCGATGACCTGCTGGACCTTTCTCGCGTCGAGTCGGGCGGATGGAAGATCGAGCCTGAGCGGCTCTCCGTAACCAAGGTCGCGACGGAGGCCTGGAGCGCCGAGACCACCGTGGCCTCCAGAACCGTGGCGCTCTCCTTCATGATCGACCCCGCGGCCGATCTCGTGTACGCAGATCCCGCGGCCGTCCGCCAGGTATTCTCCAACCTCTTCAGCAATGCTCTCCGCTACACCCCGGAGGGAGGTAGCATCACGGTCCGCGCAGACGTTTCGACCCGGCCAGGCCTTGAGGGTGAAAGTCGGCCGCGCTGGGTGAAGGTCGAGGTGCAGGATACCGGGAGCGGCATCCCATCCGTGCATGTGGCGCGGATCTTCGAGCGGTTCTACCGGGTGGACCCGGCCCGATCGCGAGAGACCGAAGGTGGAACGGGGCTCGGACTATCCATCGTAAAGCACCTGGTCGAAGCTCACGGCGGTTCCGCCGACGCGCGCAGCGAAATCGGCAGCGGAACGGTCATCCGGTTCACCCTCCCGCTCGCACCCGCCTGACCCCGCTCGTTACTCTTCCGTTACCGTTTGGATACTCCGTGCTCGCCAGACTCCAGCAGGTTCCAGCCGGTCGGTGGTCGGAACCCCTTCGAGAGTGATTCGATGATACGTATCAGTGTGGTGCGGGTGTGTTTCGCGATGGCTGCGGCAAGCCTCGGCGCGACCGGCGCCTTCGCGCAGACCGGGCCGGTGCTGCGCGTGAATGCCGCGGAGATCCAGTTCAACGGACGCGTGCAGACGCAATTCAACACGTCGACTGCAGAGCGGGTTCCCGCGAGCGAGCTGATCCTGCGCCGGGTGCGGCTCGAGGTCACGGTTCGCGCGAACCGCTGGGTGAGCGGGAAGGTTGCCCCCGACTTTGCCGGCGATCGCGTCTCAGTGAAGGACGCGTACCTGAAGCTGGACCTTTCCCCGGGCTTCCAGCTCCTCTCAGGAAAGGCGTACCGCCCCTTCAGCCTCATCGAGCAGACCAGCTCCACGCGCATTCTACCGATCGAGCGCGGACTCGCCATCCGAGGATTGGACGCGGAGGACGAGTATGAGATCGTGCATGACCTGGGCTACGCCGATCGCGACATCGGTGTACAGGTCATGGGCGCGCCGACGGGCGCGCCGCTCGGCCTGAGCTACGCGGCGGGGATATTCGCAGGCCCCCTGCATCGCCGTACGGGGAGCGATGCAACGTATCAGTATGTAGCCCGCGCAACGGCGCGCCCGCTCGACGGCGTCACGCTCGGTGCGGCCTGGAGCAACCGCGCCTACGCCGATTCCGCTGCCGGCGGGCGCTTCGACATCCAGCGTGGCAACGCGTTCGAAGTCGATGCGGAGATCGGTACCTACGCCCCGGGCTTCCATGCCGTCGGCGAGCTCGCCTTCGGAGATTACGACCGGTTCGACGACTCCCACTTCCTCGGCGGTCAGGCCTGGCTCGCATATCGCACGGGGACGGTCGGCAGCGCGATCTCAGCCGTCGAGCCGCTCGTCCGCGCCAGCCTCTCCAGCATCGATGCTCCTGGCATGGACCGCGGAGGTACCCTGCTCACCCCCGGCGTCAACGTCTACTTCGGCGGCTTGAATCGGATGATGGCGAACTATGATGTCTGGCTCCCCGCTGGAGGAGGAGGCGCGCACCGCAGCTTCAAGGCGCAGTTTCAGATGGCCTTCTGACCCGCCATCGGCAGGTGGAAATCGGTGCCCCTGGCGGCAACGAGTAGCTCGACTGCTACCACGTTCGGCGATCGCGCGGGAGCTTGCGTTTGTGCCCCCGCGATCGCCTTTTTCCTGCTGGATCTACTTGATCGCTCATAAGTCATAACCAATCAAAGCTGATGGATTCCAACCACGAGGCCGTCTGGCACCGGCTCCTCTCGGCGCGGGTCACGCGGCGTGGCGCGTTGCGCGGCGCGGCCGCGGCCGGTGTTGCCACACTGCTTCCTCTGGAGCTGCGGCGTGCCGGTGCGTCCGAACCTGCCCGACCGGCTGGGACGGCCATCCAAAATCGCGCCCCTTTCCGACCGATTCGCCCCACGACCCGGGACGAGCTCGTCCTGCCGGCCGGCTACCGGTACGATCTCCTGCGGGCGTATGGAGACGATGTCGCCCCAGGCCAACCCTTCGGCTACAACGCGGATTTCACGGCATTCTTCCCCATAGACGTTCCCGATGGCGGGCGGTCTTCGCAGGACGGACTCCTCTGGGTCAATCACGAGTACGTAAACTCGATGCTCGCGTACGGTTACCGGGAGGGGAGGCCTAAAACGCCTGGCGACATCGCCGCGGAACGGATGGCGGTCGGAGGAACCGTGATGCGGGTGCAGCGTGGGCAGGATGGACGCTGGCGTTATGCGGCTGACTCGCGGAACCGCCGGATTACGGGCTCGACACCCTGCAGGCTCACCGGGCCTGTAGCGGGATCGCCGGGCGTGGGGGGCGCCATTCAAGTGATCGGCACGGTCGGCAACTGCTCCGGCGGTGTCACCCCGTGGGGAACGGTGCTCTCGTGCGAGGAGAACGTGGACGAGTATGGGGACCCGGTCACTCCTGGTGGGTTCGGGCTCGGTTGGAGCGAGTACACCAGGGAGCATCACGGCTGGGTGGTGGAGGTGGACCCGTTCGATCCATCGTTCACTCCACTGAAGCGAACCGCGATGGGCCGGCTCCGTCACGAGAACGTGGCGATACGGCTGGCCCCCAATGGCCTCGTCGTGGCCTATATGGGGGATGACAAGCGTGACTCGTGCGTATACAAATTCATCAGTGAGCGGGCGTACGATCCGGGCGCGCCCGCCGCGAACCTGCAAGTTCTCGAGACCGGAAAGCTATATGCCGCCGACTTCGGAACTGGACGCTGGGTTCTGCTGGATTACGCGTCCGAGCCGCGGCTCCGCGACGCTACGCGGCCTGATGGATCACGCCTGTTCGGAGGTCAGGCGGACGTGCTCCTCGACCCGCGCGCCGCAGCGCTCTTGCTCGGCGGTACACCCGTGGACCGGCCCGAAGACATCGAGATTCACCCGCTGACCGGGCACGCTTACATCGCGCTCACCAACAACAATCTCCACGGCAACTTTCATGGGCAGATCGTCCGCCTGATGGAGGAAGCCAATGCCGCCGACGCGCTCGCGTTCCAGTGGGACTTCTTTGCGGTCGGGGGTCCTCAGAGTGGCTTCTCATCGCCTGACAACCTGCTTTTCGACCCTTACGGCAATCTGTGGATGGTTACCGACGTCACCTCGAGCGCGGCGGGGGATCCGCAGAGCATCTACGGGTTCCAGGGGAACAACTCGATGTTCTTCTTCGCCACCGAAGGGTCCGACGCTGGCAAGGCCGTTCACTTCGCTTCCGGTCCGGTCGATTGCGAGCTGACGGGCCCCTGCTGGACACCCGATGGGAAGACGCTCTTCCTCTCCGTTCAACATCCGGGCGAGGAGTCGGAGAGCCTGACCGAGTTGAGCAGCCACTGGCCGCAGCAGGACGGGCTCTCGATCCCCCGGCCGGCGGTCGTCGCCATCACCGGTTTGCCTGGGTGGGCCCCGGGTCGAACGTTCCACGGTTGGTGACGGTGGAATCGCTCGAGGCGCTGGTCGATGAATACCTCAGGGTGATCGTTCGTACTCGACCCTGGAAGAGGCGTCGCGAGGGGGAGTCTCTGAGTCTGCTCGTGCGGTGGGCGGATTCGCATTCGCGAGGTCTTGCGGCGGATATGGAGGCCGGGGAGAACGCCCTGGCGGATCGGTGCGCAACCGACCTCGGCCTGGACGCAGCAGCCCGCGACGACCTCGGCGCCGCCGTTCGCAATCTGAACCACTGGGCGGGGGCCCGTGGGTATCTCGACTTCGATCAGCGCAGTTCGGCCCCAGCCCTTCGCGGCAGCACACGGCGGTGAGCGGACGACTACATCTCGAAGCTTTTTGGGCGCGAGAATGGTCGATTACCTGGCTGCCGTCTTGCGGTGAGGGCACCCAAACGCGGAACTGACGCTCCGGCGAGGGCCCCATACTGGTTGCTGCACGACCGTCGACCGCATCGGGAATCAGGTCGAATCGGAATCTGCGGGTCGAGCTCGGGGGCACCCGTTACATACGGCGTCGCTCTCCCGTTACACGCTCGTGACGAATGCCCGATAGGTTGGGGAGTTGCCATCGGAGATGGAACCACACTTCTCGGAGTAGACAAGCGGATGAAACGTTACCTGATGACCGGGTTGGGCTGTTTGGCAGGGCTCTCCCTTGCTGGTTGCGGCGGCGGCGACGGGGCGGGGGAGGGGGGAGCTGGCGCGCTTAGCGGGTCGATCAGCGCGGACGGGTCCAGCACGGTCTTTCCCGTGACGGAAGCCGTCGCCGAAGAGTTCATGGCCGAGACCGGCGGCGACGTGCGGGTCACCGTCGCCATGTCGGGAACCGGCGGTGGATTCAAGCGCTTCTGCCAGGGCGAGACGGACATCAGCAACGCATCCAGGCCGATCAAACAGGAAGAGGTCGCTCAGTGCCGACAGGCGGGCGTCGAGCCGATCGAGGTCTCGGTTGGCGTCGATGGGCAGGCGATCGTCGTCAACCCCGCGAACACCTTCGCGCAGTGCATCACGGTTGCGGAGCTGAAGAAGATCTGGGAGCCGGGCAGCACGGTGCAGCGCTGGTCCGACGTGCGCCCCGACTGGCCGAATCAGCCGATCAAGCTGTACGGCCCCGGTACGAATTCCGGGACGTTCGACTACTTCACCGCGACGGTCATGGGCGAGGAGGACGCAAGCCGCTCGGACTACACCGCGAGCGAGGATGACAACGTGCTGGTGCAGGGCGTGGCCGGCGACCCGAACTCGCTGGGCTACTTCGGCTACGCCTACTTCGCGCAGAACAAGGACAAGCTGCGGGCGTTGCCCGTGGACGGTGGCAAGGGCTGCATCGCTCCGTCGCCGCAGACGATCGAGAACGCGACGTATGCCCCGCTGTCGCACCCGCTGTTCATCTACGTGAAGAAGAGCTCGCTGCAGCGCCCGGAGTTCCGTCGATTCGTCGAGTTCTATCTGGAGAGCGCGCCGGAGCTCGTCCCGGAGGTCGGCTACGTGCCGTTGAGCGCGCAGGGATACCAGGCTTCGCGGGAGACCCTGGCACAGGCAGCGAATGGCACGAGCCCCGCGCCGTGACGAAGAGGTTCGGAGGGCGGAGGAGATCCTCGCCCCCGAATCCGATGACCCCGGCGGCCCCGCATCGGAGCAGCCCGCCGGGGTGTTGATCGATCCGACCGCGGATGCGGTCCGCGCGCCGGCGGTTGGGCTCCCCCAGTCGCCGGCCTCGGGCATCGCCGTGCTCGGTGGCTCCGAGCCGGCGACGAGTCAGACCGTTCACCCGCCGCTCGATCTCCGCACGCCCTTCGGCCGCAACCTCCAGGAGCGCGCGATCGGTGGCGTCCTCTTCCTGGCCAGCGTGGTTTCGGTCCTCACCACCTTCGGCATCGTCGCGGTTCTCATCGTGGAGGCCGCAGGATTCTTCGAGGAGGTCTCCCCGGTCACTTTCCTGACGGGGACGCAGTGGGCGCCGCTCTTCCAACCGCAGCACTTCGGGGTTCTTCCGCTGCTCGTGGGCTCGCTCCTGGTAACGGTGATCGCCGCGCTGGTCGCGCTCCCTATCGGGCTGGCCAGCGCCATATACCTGAGCGAATACGCGTCGCGCGGCGTTCGGCGAATCGTCAAGCCGGCGCTGGAGATTCTGGCCGGGGTGCCGACCGTGGTCTACGGCTACTTCGCGCTTACCTTCGTGACTCCGCTGCTCCAGGGAATATGGCCGGGCATGAGCGTGTTCAACGCGCTCAGCGCCAGCCTCGTGATGGGGATCATGATCATTCCGGTGGTGGCTTCCCTCTCCGAGGACGCACTCAGCGCGGTGCCCAGGTCCATCCGCGAGGGCGCATACGCGCTCGGGGCGACCAAGCTGGAGGTCTCCCTGCGAACCGTCGTGCCGTCCGCGCTGTCCGGAATCGTCGCGTCGTTCATCCTCGCGATCTCCCGAGCCATCGGTGAGACGATGATCGTGACGATCGCGGCAGGGTCCACTCCGAACCTCACCGTCAACCCGCTGGAGAGCGTGCAGACCATGACCGCGTATATGGTTCAGGTCAGCATGGGCGAGGTCGTCTTCGGGAGCGTCGAGTATCGGACGATCTTCGCGGTCGGGCTTACGCTCTTCGCTATCACGCTGTTCATGAACATCATGAGCATCCTGATCCTGCGGCGGTTCCGGGAGGTTTACGAATGAGCCAACCGGCGACGGTGGACGCGTTCGCCAGGAGGCGAAAGACCCGGGCCCGGGTTGCTAGCGTTTCGTCCGCGTTGTTTTTCGCGGCCGCTGCCGTGGGCATCATCGCCCTGGTCATCCTGCTGGTGGATGTCACGCGTGATGGTGCGGGGTCGCTGTCGTGGGATTTCCTGACGTCGTTCCCCTCGCGCTTCGCCGCGCGAGCCGGGATCAAAGCGGCGTTGCTCGGATCGCTCTGGGTCCTCGGCTTCACCACCCTGTTCAGCTTCCCGCTTGGCGTCGCCACCGCCATCTGGCTCGAGGAGTATGCCCCGCGGAACGCCTGGACGCAGTTCGTGCAGATGAACATCGCGAACCTGGCCGCCGTGCCGTCCATCGTGTACGGGATCCTCGGCCTCGCGGTCTTCGTCCGCGCTCTGGCGCTGGAGCGCAGCGTTCTGGCCGGCGCGCTCACCCTCACGCTCCTCATCCTGCCTGTGATCATCATCTCGGCGCAGGAGGCGATCCGCGCGGTTCCGAACTCCATCCGGCTCGGCGCCTACGCGCTCGGCGCCACCCGGTGGCAGACGGTTCAGCGGCAGGTGTTTCCGGTCGCCCTGCCGGGGGTCCTCACCGGAACGATTCTCGCCCTCTCGAGAGCGATCGGAGAGACGGCTCCACTGATCATGATCGGCGCGCTCGCGTACGTGCCTTTCGCTCCCGATGGGCCGCTCGACGAGTTCACCGTGCTACCCATCCAGATCTTCGGCTGGATCTCACGCCCGCAGGTGGAGTTCCACCGCCTGGCAGCCGCCGGGATCCTGGTGCTGGTAGTGGTCCTCATGGCGTTCAACCTCGTCGCCGTGCTCCTTCGCAACCGCTACACGACACCGCGTTAATCCATGCCGGTTCTCACGCATGCACCACAATCGGCTCCGGAGCTGGAGACAGAGAGTCTTTCCGTTTCCTACGGGAAGGCGCAGGCCGTGAAGGCGATCTCGCTCTAGGTTCCCAGCAAGCGGGTGGCGGCGTTCATCGGGCC
>JAHWJV010000589.1 GCA_019348265.1 Gemmatimonadota bacterium | reverse complement strand
GCCGCGGTCTTCGGCCTGCGCGGCCAGCCCGCGGTAGAAAAGCGCCTGCTCCTTCTCTGCCGCGCGCGCCTCGTGAAGGGCTTGGATGAGGTTCAAAACTGGTCCGGGCTGTGGCGGGTAAAGATGCACGTTCTGGACGGTTTTGGTGCTAGATTTCAGGCGCCAGTTCGACCGCTGCCTGAACCCCCGCACCAAACTCGCAGATCGGCCGGGATTATGCAATTTGAAGAGGAATACGCGATCATCGGACCGATTCGCGGGGCGGTTACGATTGCACGAGGGCACGGCATCAGGGAACTGGCCCAGTTCCGAGCGGAGTTCGGGCCGGGCCAGTGGCGCAAGAGAAAAGGTGTCGCTACCGTTCTTGCAAAGCGGACAGGCGTCATCCTTGAAGCCGAACTTCACTGGTACGAGGCGGCCGGGATCGGAAAGCGGCGTATGAAGCTGAAGCGAAGGTTGGATCGGACGTGAGCGTCCCGCTGGTCGACGACGCCTGAAACTCACGAGGAGGGCTGAATGAAAATCGATGCGCCGGCAGAGAGCGATCAGTTCGTCGTTTGTGTCGACAACGAGGGCTACGAATACGATCTCTTGCTCCGGAAGCGCTATCAGGTGATCCCCGATGCGGCCGGGGAAGAGGTGGGGCTGGTCCGCATCGTCGATGAAACCGGTGAAGATTACCTGTACCCGCGTGGGATCTTCGCAGCAGCGGAACCGGCGCAGTCTGCCCCGGGCGAGATGCTGCGTGCGTCCTGACGCGTACCCCAACCTGACGGAGCGTGTGGAAGATCCGAACAACGGGTGCAGCCGAATTGTACGGTGCGTGCACAACGAGGGCTACGAGGTAGATCTCCGGGTCGGCCGCGTCTACCACATGCTCCCCGACCCCGTCGGCGAGCGGCGTGGGTTCCTGCGCGTAGTCGACGAGACCGGCGATGACTTCATGTTCCCGAAGCGCTGCTTCCTGCTCCTTGAAGCGGCACACGCGGACGTGAGCCCGGGGTCACCCTGAGTTGAGAGGAGCAGATGGAGAATCAGCAACCAACGCGCGGCCCGTTCGTTCAGTGCGTGCAGAACGCGGGATTCGAAGTTTCTCTCGAACTACACCGTTGGTACGAGGTGCTCCCCGACCCCGTATGGGAGAGCCGGGGCTGCATTCGGGTCATCGACGAGTCCGGCGAGGACTACGTTTACCATCCCCGGTACTTCGCGAATGCTGATCCTGCGCAGGCGGCGGAGGCGAACGCGATCCCGCGAGACGCCTGATCGCGTTCCCCGCATCGGCCGACTCCTTTCTTAACGCACATGCCGGATTCGACCACAACGAGCGGCAGGCTCGCCGATGCGATCGGGGAGCCGCGCGGCCTGGTGCGCGGAAAGTTCGCCCCGGTGCCCCGTTCCGGGCGAAGGGCGTGGCTCCTTCTCTGGGCGGCGCTGGCGGCCCTGCCGCGGGTGGCGCGGACCGGGACCCACCGCACGGGGATCCCCGCCAAGCTGGTGGTCGTGGGGATGGCGTCGAACGGGTTCACCATCGCCGACCCGAACGACACGGGAATGCTGGGCGTGGTGGGATTCGACGCCGCCGCGCCCCAGCTGATCGCCGACTTCGCGCGCTGAAAGCGGCACGTCCCGGAACGCCGGGGCGTGCCGCCGGCGAAGACGCGCTAACTTCGATGTTCACTTACCGGCCTGACTTTCGAGTTCCAGCCCGACTTCCGCGAGAAGGTCGCCCAGGGCACGGATGACGCGCTCGTGCTGGCCGGGCGCCGGGTTGGAGAGGAACACGTAAACCGGCACGGCGCGCTGGAGCCGCTCCGTCGACGAGCGCGGGGGGGCGGCAACGCTCCACGCGCGCCGCCCGAGGCGACGCAGGGTCGCGGAGAACCCGTTGGCGGGCGTGGGGCGCGCGACGCGAGCCGTTGTCTGCGTAAGCATGGTTCTTCCTCCGCGTCCGGGGTGTGAGCGTTGCGCGAATGCATGGAATGTTGCAGCGTTCACTCCGTCCATCAAGGGGC
>JAHWJV010000588.1 GCA_019348265.1 Gemmatimonadota bacterium | reverse complement strand
GTCCAGTGGCAGATCCGGATCGCGAGTGGGGAGCCGCTCGCCTTCGCGCAGGAGGACATCCGCTGGGAGGGGCACGCGATCGAGTGCCGGATCACCTCCGAGGACCCCGCGAACTCGTTTCTCCCCAGCACCGGGCGTATCCAGGCGCTGGAGCTCCCGTCGGGTCCAGGAGTGCGCTGGGATGGCGGGATCGCCGCCGGGTACGAAGTCACGCTTTTCTACGACCCGATGCTGGCTAAGCTGATCGTCCATGCACCGACACGCTCCGAGGCGATCGCGCGGATGTGGCGAGCCCTCTCGGAGCTGCGCGTCGTGGGGGTGGACACCAGCGCGCTCTTCCACCTGCGGGTGATGGACGAGCCGGACTTCATCGCGGGAAACCTGAACATCCGGTACCTGGAGACGCACGAGGGCGACCTGCTCGACCGGCCGCTGGACGACGGTGTAGTTCGAGTTGCCGCGCTCGCAGCGGCGCTGCTGGAGGAGGAGGCGAAGTCACGCGGCACGGTGCTGCGCGCGCCAGGGGCCATCGCCACCGGGTCCGCATGGACCGGGCGCGGGAGCTGGTCCGGGCGATGAAGGGCCGCCGATCCGGCCGACCTGCCGCGGGACGCCGCGCGCCCGGGCCGGCGTTACAGGCTCGGGTCAGAATCGACTCGATCGCCGCGGGCGGGGAGGGCGTCGCGCGGCTGGAGGATGGCCGCGTGCTGTTCGTGCACCGGACCGCGCCCGGTGACGAGGTGGACGTATCGGTGGTCGAGACGCATCCCAGGTGGGCGCGTGGGCGGCTCGTCGCGATCGGAGTGCCGTCGCCAGGGCGTCGGGAAGCGCCGTGTCCGTTCTACGCGACCTGCGGGGGATGCACCCTGGAGCACCTCCACTACGCGGACCAGCTCGCGGCGAAGGCCTCGATCGTCGCGGATGCGCTCGGCCGGATCGGCGGCAGGCAGATGGAGCCGCCCGCGGTGGTGCCGTCTCCCTCCGAGTTCCGGTACCGGAACCGTGTATCCTTCGCGCTTCGCAGGCTGGGCGGAGGCCGGGTGGTCGCCGGCTTTCACGAGCTCGGGCGTCCGGATCGCATCCTGGATCTCGGCGGTGCCTGCCTGCTGCCGGAGGAGTCGGTTGCCCGCGCCTGGGACGAGCTGCGCGCGGGGTGGGGATCCGATGCGCGCCTCCTGCCCTCCGGCGAGACGCTCCGGCTTACCCTTCGCGCCGGGGCTGGCGGCGAGGTGTCGCTCCTGATCGAGGGCGGCTTCGGTCCGGGCCGACCGGACACACTCCTGGCCGCCGTTCCTTCGCTCGTCTCGATCTGGCATTCGCCAAGGCCGGGCGCCGCCGAGCTGGTGGCCGGAGCACCCGGTATCCCCGAGAGCTGGGGCGAAGAAGCGTTGGAGCTCAGCGGGACCGCTTTCCTACAGGTGAACCGTGCGGCCGCCCGCACACTGGAGGACCACGTGCTGGAGCTCGCCGGCGAGGTGGCCGGGCTCCGCGTGATCGACGCGTACTGCGGGGTCGGCTTTCACGCCCGCAGACTGGCGCGCGCGGGCGCGCAGGTGGTCGGAATCGAGCTCGACGCGTCCGCGGTGGACGCCGCCAACGACGCGGGCATCCGCGGCGCGACTTTCCTCCAGGGAAAGGTAGAGGCGATGCTGCCCGACGCGCTTCCGGCGGGAGTGGTCATAGTGAACCCTCCTCGCGCCGGCGTCTCGCCCGAGGTGGTCGACACGCTCGCGACGACACCGCCGAGGAGCGCGGCCCGGAAGCCGCCGGCGACCCCCAGCGCGAGGCCCGGAGCCAGCAGGTAGGGCAGCAGCGGGCTGGCCGCGCCACCGGAGCCGGAGATGAGCGCGCCGGTCATGAGCGCCTCGAGAAGGGCGGCGGGCACCGCGGCGGCGCCGCTCCAGCCGAGCCACGTGATGACAGCCGCGGCGACGGCGAGCACCCCGGTGCGGGCCACTCCCTCGGCGTTGACGCCGTCGGGCAGGAGGGCCAGGGCCAGGCAGAGCAGGAGCAGCACGGCCCGGAACGCCGCGACCG
>JAHWJV010000587.1 GCA_019348265.1 Gemmatimonadota bacterium | reverse complement strand
GCCGAGCTGGCCGCGGACGGCAGCGGCGCGCGGCTGTACGCCCGCGGTCTGCAGGCCTGGCTCGCGCCGGGGGTCCAGGGCGTGGCGCTCGACGACGACGACCCGCTGGTGGACGAGTGGGTCGTGGTGCTCCCCGGCACCGAGCCGGTGGTGCTGGCCGCCACCGACCTCGGGCTCACCGGATGCGCGGACGACGACCGCACCTTCACCTACGGCGTGAGCCACGACCCGCACGTGGTCGCGGGCTGCGGCCGGCTGCTCGGCATCTAGTCCGGATCTACGCGGCCGCCCGCAGGTCGCGCGTCGTACGCCGCTCGACGACGAAGGACAGGAACGGCACCGTCCCGGCCAGCATCACGCCGAGCGTGCGCAGCACCGACCAGCGCAGCGCGAAGACCAGCACCCCGGCGACCAGGGCGATCGCCACGGCCACCGGGCGCAGCGTCGCCGGGTCGGGCACGAGCACGGCCAGCGGGCCGGGCTCGACCGTGCCGAACAGCGTGGCGAGCGCGAAGTAGAGCGCGAGGTTGGCGATGACCCCGACCACGGCGGCGGTGACACCGGCGAGCGCCGCGGACAGCGCCCGGTTGCCGCGCAGCCGCTCGACGTACGGCGCTCCGAGGAAGATGAAGACGAAGCACGGCACGAAGGTCACCCACGTCGTCAGCAGCGCGCCGAGGACGGCCGCGACCCACGGGTCGAGCCCGCCGGGGTCGCGATGAGCACGCCGTCGGCGACGAGCTCCTGGAGGCGGACCTGGGAATTGATGCTGATGCGCAACTTGGCGGTCTGGTGGGTCTGGCGGAAGAGGTAGACGTCGTTGATGGCGCGCGCCGTGTGGGTCTCGCCCTCGTGGTCCCGGGCCACCATGAGGAGGGGGTGCACGACGCTGCGGTGGGCGTTCTCGAGGCGCTCCAGGAGGCCGTCCTCCCGGAACTCGTTCATGAGGAAGCCGACGGTGCCCTTGTTCATGCCGTAGATCGGCTTCGAGGTTCCCATGAAGCGGTGGAGCGTCTGCAGCATGAGCCCGTCGCCGCCGAGCGCCACCAGGACGGCGACGATCGCGGAGGGCACCCGCCCGAGATGCCAGCGCCGCAGCAGATCGACGAGCGGCGCGATCACGAAGCCGAGGAGCACCGCGAGCACGATCGGGACGAACACGTCGCGCCCGAGATAGAGCGCCCCGAGCACGACCGCCCCGACCGGCGGATTGGGGCTGGTGCTGCCGAGGGCGCGGGCGGACAGGGCGACGGCGCGCCGGACAGCCACTAGCAGGCGCAGCGGTAGCCGAGCCCTCCGCTGAGTTCGGACCACAGCACGTCGTAGGCCGGCTCCGGGTCGTCCGGGTCGTGCACCCCGTCGACGAGCATCGACGACCGGCCGGCGAGCAGCGCCACCCACTCGTCCTTGGTGACCTGCTCCTCCGGCACGCTCGCCGCCCGCGGGGTGCGGCGCGGCGACGTGGTGATGACCCTGATCGGCAACCGCCCCGAGTGGGTCCTCGTCATGGTCGCCTGCTTCCGCCTCGGCGCCGTCGCGCTCCCTTGCACCGAGCAGCTGCGTGCGAAGGACCTCGCGCTGCGGATCGACCACGTGGGGTCGACGTCCGTGCCGGAGCTGGCCGCGAAGCCGATCATCGACATGGACGTCGTCGTGGCCTCCGGCGAGCTGGTCGCGCCGGTGATCGAGCGGCTCGCCGGCATCGGCTACCGGTGGCGAGGCGACCTCGGCGTGGAGGGACGGCAGGCGTTCGAGGCGCCCGACGGCGGCGGGTCTCCCCCGCACCACCTGTATCTCGTCGTCGAGCACGACAGGGCCCACCTGGACCACGTGCTGCTGCGCGACCTGCTGCGTCAGGACGCGGACGCGCGGGACCGCTACGCCGCCCTCAAGCGCGCGAACATCGAGCTCGCCGCCGGCGACATGGACGTGTACGTCGCCGCCAAGGCGGTGCTCGTCACCGAGCTGCTCGCCCGAGCGCGTGCCGAGCAGGGCTACCCACCGGTCGAGTACTGGACGCCGGAAGTGCCGAGACCGACGCCGT
>JAHWJV010000586.1 GCA_019348265.1 Gemmatimonadota bacterium | reverse complement strand
GGCGACCGGACCATCGACTCCCATCGCGGGAAATCGATCGAGGAGGTCAATCGCCACGATCGATTCGTCGTCCGGATATCCGACGAGCACCTCGGCGCGCGTCACGGCCGATACCACGCTGACATCCCGCACCTCTCTCAGATACTGCACGGCCTCCGGGACATCGTTCAGGACATCGATAACGACCACCGAGTCCAGGAGAACCGTGCTCAACGCTCCCACTCCTCCCGGATTCGGAGCTGATACTCCAGCCCGTCGCCATGCCTCCAGCTACCCCGCGCTCGTTCCAGGACTTCATCGAAGCTCGGTGTCCGCTCCTCCTCTCGCATCCGCCGTATCGCCCTCCTCACCAGCTCGGCCATTGTCACCCGCTCACGCTTCGCCTTCTCATCGAGCCAGGCCTTGTCATCCGGGTCGAAGCTGATGACGGTGCGGACCATATCTCGCTCCTGTGATATCAGTTTGATGTAGATGATATCATTACTGGCGCGCGGGAGCAACGCTCAGCCTGGGCGACCCGGTCACTCCCACTCGATCGTCGCCGGCGGCTTCGAGGAGATGTCGTAGCACACCCGGTTGATCCCCTCGACCTCGTTGATGATGCGGGTCGAGATCCGCCCGAGCACGTCGTGCGGGAAGGGGTACCAGTCCGCGGTCATTCCGTCCCGGCTCGTGACCGCTCGCAGCGCGCAGACGTTCTCGTACGTCCGCTCGTCGCCCATGACGCCGACGGAACGCACCGGGAGGAGCACCGCGAAGGCCTGCCAGATGTCATCGTAGAGGCCGGCGGCACGGATCTCCTCGAGGTAGATCGTGTCGGCCTGCCGCAGGATCTCCAGCTCCCGCTCGGCCACCGGACCCAGAACGCGGATGGCGAGGCCCGGCCCGGGGAACGGGTGGCGCCCGACCATTTCTTCCGGCAGCCCGAGCTCGCGGCCGACCTGGCGGACCTCGTCCTTGAACAGCTCCCGCAGCGGCTCGACCAGCGCGAACTTCATGTCTGGCTTCAGCCCGCCGACGTTGTGGTGTGTCTTGATCGTCGCCGAAGGCCCCTTCACCGAGAGCGACTCGATCACGTCCGGGTACAGAGTCCCCTGAACCAGGAAGCTCGCTCCCGCCCCGAGCCGCTCCGCCGCGTCCTCGAAGACGTCGATGAACGCGTGCCCGATGGCGCGGCGCTTCTCCTCGGGGTCGCTGACGCCCTCGAGGCGCTCGAGGAAGAGCTTCGAGGCGTCCACCACCTCGAGGTGCATTCCCATGTGCTTGCGGAAGGTACGCTCGACGTTCTCGCGCTCGTTCGCGCGCAGCAGCCCCGTGTCCACGAAGATGCAGGTGAGCCGCTCACCGATCGCGCGCTGGACCAGCGCCGCGGCGACCGACGAGTCCACCCCGCCGGAGAGGCCGCACACCGCGTGAGCGTCACCGACCTGCTCGCGAATCCGCTCGATCTCCATCTCGATGAACGAGCCCGCCGTCCAGGTGGGCTCGCAGCCGCAAACCTCGAAGAGGAAGTTGGAGATCATCTCTCCGCCGCGGACGGTGTGCGCCACCTCGACGTGGAACTGCACGCCGTACACCTCGCGGTCCTCGGCGCGGAACGCCGCCCACGGCAGCCCTTCCGTGCTCGCCAGCATCCGGTACCCCGGCGGGGGCTCCACCACGTGATCGCCGTGGCTCATCCACACCTGCGTCGGCTCGCCCGGCTCGAAGTCGGCGAAGATCCCCTCCGCCTCCTGGATCGTGACCTGCGCCCTGCCGTACTCCCGCTTTCCGCGCTCGACCACCCCGCCCTGCAGGTGCGTGATCAGCTGCATTCCATAACACACTCCGAGCACCGGGATGCCGAGGTCGAAGAGCGCCGGGTCCGCCGTAGGGACCTCCTCGCCGTAGACGGACGACGGCCCGCCGGACAGGATGATTCCCTTCGGCGCCCACTCGCGCACCCACTCCAGCGAGCGGGTCGGCGGATGGATTTCGCAGTACACGCGCTGCTCGCGGATGCGCCGCGCGATCAGCTGCGTGAACTGCGAGCCGTAGTCGATGATCAGGATG
>JAHWJV010000585.1 GCA_019348265.1 Gemmatimonadota bacterium | reverse complement strand
TCTCCTGAGCAGCCGGGTTCCGCGCGCGGGTGACCTTCCAGATTGCACCCGTTCGCGGCGTCCAGACGTAGCTGCCCGGGGTGACTTCCACGAGCCCGAAGTCCGTGATGTACAGACTTCTCCTGTGTGCATGTGATTCCCGGGACCACCGTGGTCCACCGGGCAGGCCGCTCCGGTTGCGGTCCCCTTCGTGAGCACGGCAGCGCAACGTGCAAGAGAGCCGTCCGTTCTGATGCCGAGCCCGCATGAGTTATTCTGCCGCTCTTCGAACTACTTTGGCTCAAGCCCCCGCACTGGGTTGAACGCTCGCACCGTTGCCAGGTGTACCGGAGGCGCGGTCCCGTGCCAGGGCCGAGGTGCGGGCTCAGCGTGAGCGCCCTCGTCGCGAGAGGAGCAGCCCCAGGAGAACCGCTCCCGCCGCGAGCTTCACCCCGGTGGGCACAGGCCTGCCGCGGCTGGCCAGCGGTGCCAGGATCGGCTTGATCTTGTTGCCAAGCCAGAGATTCGTCGCCATCGGGACGGCGCTCCAGACATCGCGTACGGAGACCTCCCCGCCTCGCTTGATGCCGTCCCAGCCGAAGGCCGTGGGCCCGAGCATGTGCGGGATGCTGTCGTCCCCCTCGGGCACCACTCCCCGCCCGCGCTGTTCGATCAGCTGTTCCAGCGCCCGGTAGAGGGTCGGGCCGTGGGCCACATCGCCCCGGAACGCGATCCTGCCCTCGGCATCAATCAGGAATTGGGCGTTCGGAAGCTTCGTGTAGGGGTGAGCGGTGGTCCCAGTGGTGTCGTCCACGAGCACCGGCCAGGGGACCTGATCCTCCCGGCGGAAGAACTCCGCCTGCTCTAGCTTCTGCTCGTAGCTGCGGTGCGAGGGCAGCCGCTCACCCGGGTGCGCCTCGCGCACATAGAGGTAGAACCAGTGCGCCCGGTCCCCGAGCTCCCGGTATACCTCCTTGAGCCCGAACACGCTCCCGTGCGTCAGCGGGCAGGTGGCGCTCCCGGTGATCAGCACCACCGGCCTGCCCCGCAGCTCGCTCAGGCACCACCGCCGTCCCTCCGTGTCGCGCAGCTCGAAGTCCGGGGCCACGTCGCCCGGCACCACGCCCTCGGGCTTCGCCGCCCGTTTCGCATCTTTGAGGAGGATTCTGGGGCGGAAGTGTTCGTAGTTGTATTCCTCCGCCGAGACCTGGGGTGCCAGCGATCGCGCATCGGGTGCGGCTGTGCCGCGAGTCATTGTGTCCATTCAATTCCCCGGTGATCGGTTCAGAACGAGCGGGTGTTCCGTCGATCGGCTAGATCTCTTCCCGCGTCAGAGTCCGGCACCGGCTACGGTGCCCGTCGCGCGACGGCGCCGGGAATCCCGCGGATCATCCGGGCCCGGCGGCAAGGCCGGGTGTGCATGCAAAAAAACTGCCGCACGGTCGTGCGGCAGTTGGAGCGAGTCGGCCGAACTGCCGGTTCGTCCGGTGCAGCGCAGATTCCTGCCAGGACTCTCCAAGCCCGGAGCGGATCACAAGAACGGGAAGGGGACTCCCGGAGTCCGACCTGAATCGGGCGCTCTCCTACGGGTGATGCGGCGGCCTCACCTGGGCGACAACCGTACGGGGGACCGCCAGCCGCGCATCCATGGTGGGAGAACCCAAGGCAGAGAACCCGCGGATACTCTGGACGGCTGCCGGCCAAGCGGAGCACCGTATGCGGGCCCGCTGCCCGGAATTCCTGCCCTTGACCGAGCACCACCTGCAACGCGATGCCGTCTGGGACGGCCGCGCTACCGCGAAGCTGCTCCGGGAGTGCTCCCTGAGCGAACCCGCTCAGCCTTTGCCCCAGAGCTCTTCGAGCCGCCGGGCGCGGCCGCAAGCGGTCTTATAGAACCGGTACCGCACCGGGTTCTTCTGGTAGTAGTTCTGGTGGTACTCCTCCGCGGGATAGAAGCGCGACCCGGCCACCACCTCGGTAACGATCGGTTGCTTGAATCGTCCGGACCGACCCAACGCCTCCCTGGAGGCCTCGGCCAGCCCGCGCTGCTCCGCGTCCTGGTAGAAGATCGCCGACC
>JAHWJV010000584.1 GCA_019348265.1 Gemmatimonadota bacterium | reverse complement strand
GCAAGAGCCACGCGAGCTGATATCCGAGGTGCGCGGTCCGCGCGTCCTGCGCCGGGATGACGTACGCGTCACCGACGGCCGCGCTGGCGTTGACGACGTGCTGCGCCCCGCGCCGGGACGTGTCACGGAACATCCACCCGCCGATCCGGCCGAGCGCGCGCAGGAGGTCCTGGTTCGCGCCGCCGAACTTGGTCTGGCTGTAGGTGTAGCTGAGCTGGTGCAGCATCGCGAGGTGCTGGCGGTCGACCTCCCCGGTCACGGCCGGACGCCCGCCTCCCCCGGCCGCACGACCTTCGCCAGCCTGACCGACGCGGTCGAGCGCTTCATCGGGGACGAGGGCTTGGAGGGCATCGACCTGGTGGGCAGCTCGATCGGGGCGCGTCTGGTGCTGGAGCTCGCACGACGAGGCCATCAGGGCGCCGTCGTGGCCCTCGACCCCCAGACCGGTGCGGTCCTGGCGATGTACAGCAACCCGTCTTACGACCCGAACGACTTCGTTGGTGGGATCAGCACGCGGCTCTGGTCGGCGCTGAACAAGGACCCGCTCAAGCCGCTCATCGATCGGACCATGGTGGGCATCTACCCGCCCGCGTCGACCTTCAAGATCGCCACTGCGATCGCCGGCATTCAGAAGGGTATCCTCACCAAGGACACGAGGATGCCGATCCCCTGCACCGGCGGGATGGCCTACGCTGGGCGGTACGCGCGCTGCTGGTGGAGCGCCGGCCACGGCTCGCTCAACCTGGCTTCCGCGATCGAGAAGTCGTGCAACGTGTACTTCTACCAGGTCGGCATTCGCCTGGGTCTGAAAGAGCTGACGGACCTCGGTACCCGGATGGGCTTCAACCGGAAGACGGGGATCGATCTTCCGGGCGAGAAGGCCGGGATTTTCCCAGACGGGCCCGAGTACCTCATGAAGAAGTACAACTACATCGCGCCTTCGGCGGTGATGAGCCTGGCGATCGGGCAGGGCGACAACTCGCAGACCGTGCTGCACATGGCGCAGTTCTACTCCGCGATCGCCGGCAACGGCACCGCGCCGGCGCCTTACCTGGCGATGAACGCGGACAAGGGCGACCCCCAGAAGGGGATCGACGTTGGATTGGACAGCGAGGGGCTGTCTCACCTCTGGGCGGGCTTGCAGCTGGTCACCAAGGACGGCGGAACGGCGCTGCTCTCCTCGCTCGAGCGCTACGAGATCTACGGGAAGACGGGGACCGCGCAGAACCCGGGCGCCGCCGATCACGGCTGGTTCGTGGGCTTCACCGGCAAGCCCGGCGGCCCGCCCGAGATCGTCGTCGCGGCGATCATCGAGCACGGGCTGCACGGCAGTGACGTGGCGCCGCTCGCGGCCAAGGCGATGAACTTCTACCTCGACAGCAAGCACGGCCTGCCGTTCGAGCCGCAGCCGACGCTGATCGAGCGCTGGGAGAAGCGCGGCTACGGAAAGATGGATAGCTATCCGGCCCCGCTGCACCCGGGCGTTCCCGCCGGTGCTCCGCGGATGGCCGCGACCAACGCCCGGCAGCCCGCGCAGGCTCGCAAGCAGTAACCGCGGGCTAGAGCCTCTCTCACGGCCGCGATCCGTTTCCCGGATCGCGGCCGTGCCTCATTTCTTGACGTGCCGGGCGGGCCCGGGTCAAATTGCGAGGAATGAAAAAGTCGTCAGTCGTCAGTCACGACTGACGACTGACGACTGGACGACTTCCCTTTCACACATCTGATCAATGGCGCGCGTTGAAGTCCCGATGCCCCAGATGGGGGAGTCGATCGCGGAGGGGACCGTCTCCGTCTGGCTGAAGAAGCCGGGCGATGCGGTCGCCGCCGACGAGCCGATCGCCAGCCTCGAGACGGACAAGGTCGCGGTCGAGGTCCCCTCCCCGGTCGCGGGCATTCTCGCCGAGATCGTCGTGCAGGCGGGGGAGACGGTGGAGGTAGGGGCCGTGGTCGCATACATCGAGACGGACGTGAACGCCGCGGTCGCCGCCCGGCCGGCGCTCGTGGCCACGACCTCCGACCCCGCCCGCCCGGCCGACAACGACGTCGCGCTCGCCCTCGCCGGCCTG
>JAHWJV010000583.1 GCA_019348265.1 Gemmatimonadota bacterium | reverse complement strand
CTGGGAATGGCGCAGATCCGCGATGCAATGCGCAGCATTCACGAGGCGACGCAGCAACACCTGGCGGCCAGTCGGCAGACGGAGCAGGCCGCGCGGACCCTGACCAGCCAGGGAGTCGAGCTCCTGGAACTCGTCGGGAGCGACGGAGCGCGGACGGCCCGCGCGTGAACGCGGACCGACTGGCGGCTCGCCTGCTGAAAACGTTCCTGACGGAACTCGACGATCAGCTGCAGGCGATGAACGCCGACCTGCTGGCGCTCGAGGCCACGCCCGGAAACCCCGAGCGCCTGCGGGCCCTGTTCCGGAACGCACACACGCTGAAGGGAGCGGCACACGCCGCCGGGGTGCCGCTGATCGAGGAGGTCTGTCACCAACTCGAGTCGCTCCTGGCCGAGGCCAGGGATGCGGGGGTGGCGCTCGGCAGCCATGACCTTACCCAACTTTTCGCCGCCGCAGACGCGCTCGCCGACGCGGGAGCCCGAGTCAGGGCCGGAGAGCCGCTGGAAAGTTCGCCGCTCGCCGCCCTGGCGGAGGTGCTGCGCGGCCCCCGCGAGCCCTCCCCTGTCGCCCCGGCCGAACGAGCCGCCGCCGCACAGCTTCCCGCGCAGCCGCCTGTCGCAACCGCTCCTCCCGTCGCGCATGGCGAACCTACGACCGCACCGGCGCGACCTGGTGAGCAGGTGAGGGTCGATGCACGCAAGCTCGACGTCCTTCTTGCCGCAACGGGTGAGCTCCTGATCGCGTCGGGGCACGTGGACGAGCGTCTCTCGGCCCTGCGATCCCTCCATGAGTTCGCAGCCCGCTGGGCGCAGGGCTGGGCGCGCGTGCGCGCCCAGCTCGGCCGGATCGTGAACGAGGGGGACCTGCCCCCGGGGCTTCGCGATCAACTCGAGGCCGTTGAGGGCCACCTGCGCCACCTCAAAGTCGAAAGCGCCCGCCTTGCGTCGCCACGGGGCGGCGACGCACGCTCGCTCTCCCGCGTCACCAGCGATATCAGCAATCATGTGCGCGACATGCGCATGCGCCCTTTCTCGGACGTCTGCCAAGCCCTTCCGCGTACGGTGCGGGACGTAGCCATGGCGGCGGGGAAACAGGTACGTCTCGAGGTGTCGGGGAGCGAGGTGGAGGCTGATCGTGCAGTGCTGGACGCCATCCGTGAGCCGCTCCTCCACCTGGTGCGCAACGCAGTGGACCACGGGATTGAGGGTCCGGTGGAGAGGGAGCGTGCGGGCAAGCCGCCGCTCGGAACCGTGTGGGTTTCCGCGGCGCTCCGCGGGGATCGTCTCGTCATCACCGTTGCCGACGACGGTGGCGGGGTAGACCTGCACCGGGTGAGCGAGCAAGTGGCAAGACGTTCGCTTCCCGTCCCCGCGGAGCCGAGGGAGCTGGCACGGATGATCTTCGCCGCGGGCCTGTCCACGCGCCAGGAAGCCACCACCGTCTCCGGCCGCGGGGTCGGGCTGGACATCGTGCGTTCCGCCGTGGAGCAACTTCGCGGCGCCGTCGATGTGGCGGTTTCGGAGGGTGCGGGGACGACCTTCACCATCGAATGCCCCACCAGCCTGGCCACCGTCCGGGCGGTGCTGGTCGGGGTAGGGCCGCACGTCATGGCCATCCCCACCGACGCCGTGGAGCACCTTGCGCGCGTGCGGCCGGAGGAAGTCCGGCGTGCCGGGGGCCGGGATGTGATCCTCGGGGGGCAGACGCCTGTACCCCTCCTCTCGCTCGCGCGGCTTCTGGGTCCCCCGCTGGTGGAAGTGCCGCTCTCCGGCGCCGCACTGGTGGTCCGGCTCCACGCCGGCGGCGGCGGCGCAGCGGTGGCGGTCGACGCGCTCTTAGGGGAGCAGGAGATCGTCGTACGCTCGCTGGAGCGGGTCCGCACTCTCCCCCGATTTATAACCGGGGCTGCGCTGCTCGGGACGGGGAAGGTTGCGCTGATACTCAATCCGGGCGCGCTGGTCACGGCTGGGCTGGAGACCAGTGGCTCGGGCCTCTCCTTCGCCGCTCCGGAGCGGGAACCATCCGTTGCTCGGCGCGTTCTGGTGGTGGATGACTCGATCACCACGCGCACCCTGGGTGAGAGCATCCTCGAG
>JAHWJV010000582.1 GCA_019348265.1 Gemmatimonadota bacterium | reverse complement strand
GAGCAGCGAGAGGGATGCCCGCCGTGTCCCGCACCACGGCCGTCAGCTGCCGGCTCGTCCCCACCGTCAGGGTGGCGGTGTCCGGATCGATGGTGAGCACGAGGGTCCGACTCGGGCCTGAGGCGTCGCGGCACCCGGCGAGCCCCACCACGGCGAGGGTGATCAGCAACGCCGAAGCGTGCGCAGCGCGGAGAAGAGCGCGGGCAATCTTGGGAGGGTGCGAAAGATGGAACCAGGTCATGGCTGCGCTCCTGCGCCGGTTTTGGGCGCGGGGAAGGGAGAAGCCGGGCGAGTCGCTCTCAATGCCTGTCTGTCAGCTCATCACGCTCATCACTCGTGGTATCACAACGCATTGCACACACGAGCTAGTCGCGTCCTTTTCCTTTCCCGCGGCTCTTCTCCTTGCCGGTTCCCTTCCCCCTCCCCTTTCCAGGATCTTCCGGCGGATCGACGGGCGCTTGGCGCACCAGTGAGGCCGGGCGGGCCGCCGGGGCTGGGGCGTACGGGTCGTTGCTTTGGCGCACCTCGTTCGACGCTTCGTCGTCGTTGGATGCGACCCGGCGCGAAACCAGGATCTCCGCCGCGATCACGTGCCCGCCTTCGCCGATGCCCGACACGCGCAGCGTATCGCCGAACTGCAGCTGGTCCGCCTCCACCAGGTCCCCATCGGCAGTGTGGACCACCGATGCCGGTGTGATCAGCACGTTCAGGTCGGGGAGCGCCGCGTCGGCCGGGCGGAGCACGAGCGCGTCTCCGTCGTCAGCTACCGCGAGCACCGTCCCGGGTAGGTTCACGTCCCGAGGCACCACATCGCCGCGCGCCATGCGCAGCCCGTTCACCACCGTGGGCGCCGCGGCTCCACCGACCCGCGTGGGAAAGGCCACTTCGTCCGCGAACCAGATCCCCTCCAGCCGCAGAGTCCCGCCGTCGGGCAGATCGTGAAGCAGCATGCGAACCTGCGAGTCGCCGCCCGCCGTGAAGCGGAGCTCGATCGTGTCGCCCTCCACGTCCTGCAGTCGAAAGGCGCCATTTTCGACCGTGATCCGCTCGGCGCGCCCCATCGCCCATACCTCGCCGGCGGCGGTGCTGTCCGCCAGCGTGCCCTCTAAAGTCAGAGAGCCGCCACCGCACGCGGCGAGACAGGGGAGCAGCACGAGATAGATTCCACGCATGCCGCAGCCCTGCGCAGGGAGCATGCCCGCCAGACTCCCCGCGGGAGGCGCGAGATGCGCCGCACGGGCTACGTGCGCGCCTTGGAATCTATGTCGACGACGATCCGTCGCCACTTTCCCTCATTGAACCGCAGCACGCTCAGGCCGCAGCGGAACGCATGTCCCAAGAGGATTGCGATCCAGATGTCGATCGGGTCCAGCGTCCCGAACTGCTTGATGAAGAAGCAGGTCCCGAGAGGCACCACGATCTGGGACACGATGGAGATGTAGAGCGGGCTCTTGGTGTCCCCGGTCCCCTGCAGTCCGCCGGTGTAGGTCAGCGCAACGGCGACGAAGAGGCCGGAGAGGCTGAGCACGCGCAGAAGCTGAACGCCGATCGCGACGACGACCGCGACACCGTGGCGGTGCACCCGCCGGAACCAGCCGGAGAACAGCGCGCCACCGAGGGCGCCGGCAGCCAGCGCCGAGTAGAGCAGCCCGGCGGTCTGGGCGCCGCCGCCGTAGACCTGCTCGGCGAGTGCGGGGAACAGCGCGCGCGGCATCGCGAACACCATCGCCACGAGGTCGACGACGAACGTCATGAGCAGCACCTGCCGGGTGCGCAGGAAGGCCAGGCCCTCCAGCACGCTGGCCGTCCCCGCCCGCCGGCCGCCGCCCGCGGGCGGCATCGACGGAAGGCCCACACCGCCACCAGCGCCGCGACGAACGTCAGCGAGTCCAGCGCGTACGCCGCCTCGTAGCCGACCTGCGCGACCAGCACGCCGGCGAGCAGCGGCCCGATCGTCACGGCGAGGTTGAACTCCACGAGCTTGAGCGCGTTCGCGGCCGGCAGCAGCTCCTTGCGCAGCAGCCGCGGCACGAACGCCTGCCGCGCGGGGCTGTCCACCGCGGACAGCCCCGCCTGGCAGGCGACGACGGCGTAGA
>JAHWJV010000581.1 GCA_019348265.1 Gemmatimonadota bacterium | reverse complement strand
CAGCCAGTTCGGCGAGGGCATCCCCTTCGGCGACGCGGTGCCGCGCGCCGGCAACGATTCGGGCGGCGGCCAGCCCGGCCGCATCCTGAAGTGCAAGGGCTGGGAGACCGATCCGAACGCCTCTATCTACTTCATCACACAGGCGCCGGTGTGGGAGAAGATCTGCGACGTGATCGGCAAGCCCGAGTGGAAGACCGATCCCAACTACGCCAAGCCGGAAGCCCGGCTGCCGCGGCTGAACCGGCGGATTCTCCTGCTCGTGGCGCTCCTCACGGTCGGGGTGGCCTGGACCTACCGGTACATGGCCGCGGGCGGGAAGACCACTACGTTGGCGCGGTTCGCGGTGCTCCTTGAGGCCGGCCGCGGCAAGTCGGCGAGCGAGCGGCTGGAATACCAGTCTTTGGCGAACTCGTTGTGGCAGGAGCGACCGGTGACCGGACACGGCTTCGGGAGCTGGTCCGCTCTGGTGGGCTCTCCGATCGCCGCGGACCACCCGCACAACATCGTACTGGAGATCGCGGTCGAACTGGGCGTCGTTGGGCTGCTGGTGTTCGCGGCGCTTCTCGTGAGCTGCTGGATCGCCTTCCGTTCCCCGGTCCCGCTCCGCGCCGACCCGCTGCGCACACTCGCGCTGATGCTGGTGGTGAACGCAGCCGTGAACGCGCAATTCAGTGGCAATCTCCTGGACAACCGCACACTGTTCGCGTTCCTGGGGCTGATGTGCACGCCCGCGGTTGCGCAGGCGGCGCACACACGCCGCCGAAGCGCGGCACGGGGGCCGAACTGGCCGTCGCCCAGCCAACCGGGGCTTCACTCGCCCGCGGGTTCCGCCCGACACTGAGTACTGCTTCCATGATCGTCGTCGTCGATTACAACGTGGGCAACCTCGGCTCGATCCGGAACATGCTCCGGAAGCTGGGCCATCCGTGCGAGGTCACGTCCAATCCCGCGGAGGTGGAGCAGGCCTCCCGCATCATCCTGCCGGGCGTGGGCCCGTTCGATCAGGGAATGCGGAAGCTCCGTGCGCTGGGGCTGGAAGACGTGCTGCACCACAAGGCGATGCGCGAATGCGTGCCGCTGCTTGGCATCTGCCTGGGGGCGCAGCTCATGACGGAGCAGAGTGAAGAGGGCGAGCGCGAGCCGGGCTTCGGGTGGGTGCCGGGGCGCACCGTCCGGTTCGCTCCGGGCCGCGACACGACGGCGCTCAAGATCCCGTCCATGGGCTGGAGCGGCGTCACCGTGCGCAAACCGCACCCGCTGTTCGAGAACATGCATGAGGATCCCCGGTTCTATTTCGTGCATTCGTACCACTTCGAGCTGGACCGCCCGGAGGACGTGCTGACCGTGTCGCGGTACGGCTATGAGTTCGCGTCGGCGTTTGCCCGCGACAATGTATGGGGTGTTCAGTTTCATCCGGAGAAGAGCCACAAGTTCGGCATGCGCCTGCTCGACAACTTCGCCACGGCGGACTGCGACGCGCCCGCGGCCTGCGGGTGACGGGGGAATCGATGCACCGCCACCGTGTCATTCCCACCCTGCTGCTGCGCGGGCGGGGGCTCGTCAAGACGCACAGGTTCAAGGATCCCAAGTACGTCGGCGACCCCATCAACGCCATCCGGATCTTCAACGAGAAGGAAGTCGACGAACTGATCTTCCTGGACATCGAGGCCACCCGCGCGGGCCGGGCCCCGGACCTGGAAATCCTGAGCGACATCGCGGCTGAGTGCTTCATGCCGCTGTGCTACGGCGGTGGGGTAAACCGGCCCGGGATGATCGACGCCATCCTCCGGGCGGGCGTGGAGAAGGTCGCGATGAACTCCGCGCTGTTCGAAAACCCGTCCGCCGTAAGCCAGGCGGTCCGCGACCACGCCAGTTCCACCATCGTGGCCTCAATCGACTACCGGCGGTCGATGCTGGGGCGCACGCAGGTCTACGTGCGCGGCGGCAGCGTCGCGACCGGCAAGTCGCCGGTCGAGGCCGCTAAGGTCGCGGAGGGGCTGGGTGTGGGCGAGATTATGCTCAACTGCATCGACCGGGACGGCACGCTGCAGGGCTACGACCTGGCCACGCTGCGGGCCGTTTCGGACGCTGTTTCGGTGCCGGTGATC
>JAHWJV010000580.1 GCA_019348265.1 Gemmatimonadota bacterium | reverse complement strand
ACCATGCGCACGTCGACGTCGTGCCAGCCGTGCTTTTCCAGGGCTGCGCGCACGTCTGCCGTGATCTCCTGCATGGCTGGGCATCCGGAGTAGGTCGGTGTGATGGTGACGGTGACGTGCTCGCCGTCCACCGCCACGTCGCGCAGGATGCCGAGGTCCTCGATCGTGATGACCGGGATCTCGGGGTCGGTGACCTCCGCCAGCACCTCGCGCACGTGCTCGACCGTCGGCGCCGTCACCACTGGCTCACCACCCGGGTCACCGTCACCACCGGGCGCCCGGGTGGCTGCGGTGCAGGTGCTGCATCTCGGCGAGCAGGTAGCCGAAGGCCTCGGTGTGCGTCCCGCGCCGGCCCCCGGCCGGCCGCCAGTCCGTCTCCGGCACCGTCAGCGTCGCCTCGCTCAGCACGTTCTCCACCGTCGAGCGCCAGATCGGCAGCAGCACAGCAGGATCGGCCGCGACACCCCGCGCGACCAGCCGCTCCAGCAGCGGGTCCATCTCGAAGAGCTCGGCGGCGTAGGGCCAGACCTGCTCGAGCCCGGCCTGCATGCGCCGGCGCGACTCCGCCGTGCCGTCGCCCAGCCGGACGACCCAGCTGCGGGCGTGGTCGAGGTGGTAGGCGGCCTCCTTGACGGCCTTGCCGGCGATCGCGGCCACGTCGGCGTCCGCCGATCCGCAGAGGGCCTGCCAGAGAGGGGCGGCGTACGCCGACACCAGCAGCTGGCGGGCCATGGTCCGGCCGAAGTCGCCGCTCTCCAGCTCCACCAGCTGGGCGTTGACGAAGTCGGGCTCGTCGCGCAGGAACGCCAGGTCGTCCTCGCCGCGGCCGCGTCCCTCGCGCTCACCGGCGAGGGTCAGCAGCGACCGCGACTGGCCGAGCAGGTCGAGCGCGAGGTTCATCAGCGCCACGTCCTCCTCGAGCTGCGGCGACCGCGCCGCCCACTCGCACAGGCGCTGCCCCAGCACGAGGGCGTCGTCACCCAGGCGCAGGGCGTAGGCGGCCGCGTCGTGGTCGACGAGCCGGCCCGTCGCGGCGGAGGACGCGGTCACAGGTGGGTCAGCCCCTCGGGCACCTCGTAGAACGTCGGGTGCCGGTAGGGCTTGTCGCCGGCCGGGTCGAAGAAGCTGTCCTTCTCCTGGGGGCTGCTCGCGACGATCTGCGACGACGGCACGACCCAGATGCTCGTGCCCTCCTGCCGGCGGGTGTAGACGTCACGGGCGTTGCGCAGCGCCATGTGCGCGTCAGGCGCCCGCAGGCTCCCGACGTGGGTGTGCGACAGGCCGCGCCGGCTGCGGACGAAGACCTCCCACAGCGGGGACGTCATGCCGCCGCCTCGTGCTTCGCGGCGTACGCCGCAGCCGCCTCGCGGACCCAGGCACCGTCCTCATGGGCCTGCACCCTCGCGGCCAGGCGCTGCCGGTTGCACGGGCCGTTGCCCGTCATCACCTCGAAGAACTCGGTCCAGTCGATCTCGCCGGACACGTAGTGCCCCGACGACTCGTCCCAGCGCAGGTCGGGGTCCGGCACCGTCAGCCCGAGCCACTGCGCCTGCGGCGCGGTCGCGTCGACGAAGCGCTGGCGCAGCTCGTCGTTGCCGAATCGCTTGATGCCCCAGGCCATCGACTGCGCGCTGCGCGGGCTGTCGGCGTCCGAGGGGCCGAACATCATCAGGGCCGGCCACCACCAGCGGTCGAGCGCGTCTTGCGCCATCCGGCGCTGCTCGGGCGTGCCGCTCGCGAGCGCCCCCATCGCTTCGAACCCCTGCCGCTGGTGGAAGCTCTCCTCCTTGCACACGCGGATCATCGCGCGGGCGTAAGGCCCGTAGGAGCAGCGGCAGAGCGGGATCTGGTTCATGATCGCGGCGCCGTCGACGAGCCAGCCGATCGCGCCGATGTCGGCCCAGGTGAGGGTCGGGTAGTTGAAGATCGAGGAGTACTTCGCCTTGCCGGAGAGAAGCTGCTCGATCAGCTCCTCCCGCGACACGCCCAGCGTCTCGGCGGCCGCATAGAGGTAGAGGCCGTGGCCGCCCTCGTCCTGCACCTTGGCGAGGAGCGCGGCCTTGCGCTTGAGGGTCGGGGCGCGGGTGATCCAATTGCCCTCGGG
>JAHWJV010000057.1 GCA_019348265.1 Gemmatimonadota bacterium | reverse complement strand
CGCTCAAACCCCGAACTTCCGTACCTGTACACGGGCGGGACGGAGGAGGTCGCCCTTGAAACGGTATCCCTTCTGGAAGACCTCTCCGACCGAATCGTCATCTTCCTCGCGCTCCGCCGCCGCGGTGACGATCGCCTCGTGAACCGCGGGATCGAAAGCCTGCCCGGACGCATCCAGTACCTCGAGCCCCGCCGATTCCAGCACCCGAGTGAGCTTCCTCTCCACCATCCGGACGCCCTCAAGCAACGCCTGCGCCGAGACCGTCTCGGTCGTGAAGTGCGCCACGCGCTGCAGGTCGTCCAGAGCATCGAGGAGTTGATGGACCAGCTGGGCCTGCGCCCTTCCCCAGCTCTCTACCCGCTCCTTCTCCGTCCGCTTCCGATAGTTGTCATACTCAGCCGCGAGCCGCAGGTACCGCTCACGCAGCGCCTGCAGCTCCGTTGCCGCGGCGTCAGAGCCCGCACGCGAGACGGCAGGGATTTCGGCGTCCGTAGCCGCGCCACCGCCCGTCTGAGCCTCGCTCGCACCATCGTCCGCGAAGCCCGCCGTATCATCCGAGGCCTGCTGCTCATCACTTCGATCAGTCATTCCAGTGCGGAGATCGTGAAAAAAACAAGGAAGCGCCCGCCGCCCGGGCCCATTCAGCCGGTCCGGCGCCGGCCCGACGCGGCTGGTGCGGTTGCAAGGCAGGTGCCAGGCGTCCCGGCCAGAATGGCAGCAAGGACGGCGGTTTTCAGCCTGTGCGGCGCGCGGGAATGGCGCCGCGGTAGCCGCGCAGGTACACGATCATGGAATAGACCGTGAGCACGACGGCGATGGAGAGGACGAACACGGAGAAGGAGAAGTGAAATGCGCGCCACCCCCCCCAGACCGGGCCCTCCCAGCCGTTCCTGCCGGCGGCGGAATGAAGGGCGTACCAGAGGATGGAGGAGCCGATGAAGATGTTCTGGAAGACGGCCTTGTACTTACCCGCGGGTCCGGCGGCGATCACCACGCCGCGCCGCGCCGCGTACCCGCGAAAGAGCGTGATGAAGAGCTCGCGCCCGAAGATGACGAGGACGATCCAGAGCGGGAAGACATCGCCGAACCAGGGGAAGGGCGCGTCGCGGACCTGCGAATGGGAGAGCAAGTAGAACGGAACGAAGGTCGCGGCGAGCAGCAGCTTGTCGGCGATCGGATCGAGCAGCTTTCCGAGGTCGGTGATCAGGCCGCGGGACCGCGCGAGGTGGCCGTCCCACAGGTCCGAGAAGGCCGCAACGAGGAAGATGAGGAACGCGACGAGGCGCGCGTCGAATCGGTCGACGAAGAGAAGTGGGATGATCACGATGGCGAGTCCGATCCTCGCGATGGTGATCATGTTCGGAAGGTTCACTCCGGTCTCCTCGCCAGGCCCCGATGACGGATGGGCGTGGTCAGCTCAGGGATTTGATGACCTGCTTGCTGATCGCCTTCAGCGTATCGAACACTCCTACGCCGCGCGTGGCGACGGCCTCGAACGCCGGCACCGCGGTCGGGTTGAGCGCCGCGTTCATGTTGGCGACCGAGAGTGCGTCGGGAAGATCACGCTTGTTGAACTGGATCACGAACGGGAGCTCGCGCAGGTCGAAGTCGTGCTCTGCCAGGTTGTGGTAGAGGTTGTCCATCGACTCGGAATTCGCGTCCAGACGCGCCGGATGGCTGTCCGCCACGAACACGACACCGTCCACGCCCTTGAGAATAAGTTTGCGCGAAGCGTTGTAATAGACCTGGCCGGGCACCGTGTAAAGATGGAAACGCGTTTTGAACCCGCGAATGGTGCCGAGATCGACCGGGAGAAAGTCGAAGAAGAGGGTCCTCTCGGATTCCGTAGCGAGGGAGATGAGCTTACCGCGCGTGCTGGGAGCGACCTTCTCGTAGACGTACTCCAGGTTGGTGGTCTTCCCGCCAAGGCCGGGGCCGTAATAGACGATCTTGCAGTTGATCTCGCGCGAGGCGTAGTTGATCATGGACATCGGGCCGACTCCTTTACACGCCGTCGAAGAGTCGATCGATCTCCACTTCCACTTCGTTGGCCCAGCCAGCGGTGAGCCTGTCGTCCCCGCGGTCTTGCGGCCGAGTGAAGACCTCCTGGAACAGCGCCTCGAGCGGGGGAAGCGCACGGCGTACCTTGATGCGCACCATCCCGAGCGTCACGGCACGGCCGAACACCAGAGCGAGGATCGCACGGCCCGCCACCCCGGCGAGGTAGAGCGATTGGCGGGACCCCTGGTGATAAAGTGATGAGAAGTCGCGGGCACCGACGAGGCCGGCGAGCTGCTCGTTCGCCGCGAAATCAGCTGCGGCGAGGGAGGCGAACGCGGTCGCGTCCGTGGTGGCGGCGGCGTCCGCCGCCGCGATCAGCTGACCCGTTCGGTCGATGAGCAGCGCGCGGTCCGCGCCGGAGTCGGCGAGCAGCGCCTCCAGCAGCGAATCGACCCGGTCGGAATCGGCCTCCTGAAAAGACCAGCTGAGGGCGCCGAGCACCTTCAGCTTGCTCCGGAGGCGGCGCGGGTGGCGAGTGCGTCCTCGAGACGGACGAGGATTGCCCCCGCGCGCCGTCGGATCAGCGGCCGCGGCTCCCACGCCATGAAGTCGCGCAGGAGCATGACCAGATCGACGGAAGCGGAGCGGCTGCCCAGATAGCTGAGGGCCGCGAGGCGGCGCAGCGGGTGCGGGCTGAAGAGATCACGCTGGTGCCGGCTGATCTGATCGCGCACCAGGATCGCGCCCAGCGCCGCTACAGCGGCGACCGCGAGTACCGTGAACCCAGTAGTCTGCAACACCCGCTTGCTGTCCATGATCGGAAAAAGGACGAAGATGATTCGGCCGCCTACAGTTCCCGGCGACCGTGGAGCGCCTCCGCGATGGTGACCCCGTCCGCGTACTCGAGGTCACCGCCAACCGGGAGGCCGCGCGCGATCCGCGTGACGCGGAGCCCGAGCGGGGAAATCAACTTGTGGAGGTAGAGCGCCGTGGCTTCCCCCTCCACGCTGGGGTTGGTCGCGAGCAGCACCTCGCGAACCGTGCCCGCGCGGTCAAGACGCTCCAGCAACGGTGCGATGTTCAGCTCCGCCGGACCGATCCCGTCGAGCGGCGACAGCCGCCCCCCGAGCACGTGGTACAGACCGCGGTACTCGCCCGTCCGCTCGATGGCCCCGATGTCCGAGGCTTCCTCCACCACACAGATTATCGACACATCGCGGCGCGAGCTCTCACAGATGTTGCATTCCGCGCGTTCGGTGAAGTTGCCGCATCGTCCGCAAGCGTGCACCCTCTCCGAAACCGCGACGATCGCGTCAGCCAGCCGCGCCGCCTCGTCCTGCGGCGTCTTCAGCAGGTGATAGGTCAGGCGTAGAGCCGTCTTCCGGCCGATCCCGGGTAGACGAGCCAGCTCATCGGCCAGATGATCGATCAACGACAAAAAGCCGCTCCCACCCGCTA
The DNA here is from genome assembly GCA_019348265.1 of Gemmatimonadota bacterium. Taxonomy (GTDB): domain Bacteria; phylum Gemmatimonadota; class Gemmatimonadetes; order Longimicrobiales; family Longimicrobiaceae; genus JAHWJV01. The sequence continues at coordinate 9,047 of JAHWJV010000057.1, read as the reverse complement.
CAGCTCGGGCAGCTGGAAGGGAAGATTGAAGCCGCCCGATAGCTTCTTCATCTCCTCTTCGTACAGCGTAGTCGCGCGCGTCTGCGCGTCGTTGACGGCCGCCAGGACCAGGTCCTCGAGCATCTCCACGTCGGTCTTGTCCACCACCGTCGGATCTATGCGAATGGAGCGGACCTTTCCGCGCCCGTCGGCCGTGACGGTAACCATCCCGCCACCGCTTGAGGAGGTGACGGTGCGCTGGCCGAGCTCCGACTGAAGCTGGGAGAGGCGCGCCTGCACCTGCTGTCCCATGCGAAGGATCTGTTGGAAGCTGTCGCTCATGCTGACGTGAATGCGCGAGCGCCGGAATGCCACCCCATCGACAGGAGCGGACGAGCCGGGCGCATAAGGAGTTGAGAGTCTATCCGCCGGGTTCGATTCATCGCAAGTCACAGACCGTACGGGCGGTTCACTCGATGAGCTCGAGATCCCATTCTTGTACAGCCGCTGCGAGGAGCGGTTCCTCGTCCGTGAGCCTGCGCAGCCGGTCGCGACGCGCGGTCTCGGCGGTGATGCGGAGCGGGCTGGGATCGGCCGTCGGATCCCCGAGAGCCGTGAAGGTGAGACTCACTTTGCGGCGCAGCCGCTTGCCCATCGCCTCCTCAATCGGCCGGCGCGCAGAGGCTTCGGCGAGCCGCTCCAGAATCGGCGAGCCGGGTGGAACGGCGATGCGGATCGCGTCGCCCGCGGCAAGGGAGAGCTCCGCCGGACGGAGGACGAGCCTCATGCCCGGGGGAACGCCATCTCCGTCCTCGAGCACCCCACGCCAGGCGCGCCGCGCCTGAGCTAGGTCGAGCGGAGCGTCCTCGTCGTGTGGGGACGGAGCGGGAGCCGGCTGCCGAGGCTCGGGAACGGCAGCGGCCCGCCGGGGCGCCTGCGGCTCAATCGCCCGCGGCTCCGCCGCGGCTGACGGCGGCGGGGGCGCCTGCGAGCTCGGGCTGGTAGGGGCGGTCGGCGGGGGAGGAACCTCACGAACCGCCGGCCGCCCCGACCCAGGGTTTACCGGGTTTCTCCGTGCTTCCGGTCCCGCATCGGGCGGCGGCGCACTCGAGGTGCCGCCCAGCGCCCGCAGCACCTCCTCGATCTCCACCGTCCGGTCGAGGAAGGAGAACCGGAGCAGGAGGAGCTCGATCAGGATCTGCTGCTGGCCGCTCTTTCGGAAGCGGCCGTCGGAGTCCAGCTCGGCCACCTGGGAGAGCATGCGCAGGAGGTCCCCCGCGGCGAAGCGCTCCGCCCGCACGGCGTAGTGGTCGCGCAGATCCTCGCGGATCTCAGCGGCGGCCGTGCCGCTCAGCTTGACCAGCAGCAGCGCGCGGAGGAAGTCGGCGAGGCCGCGATAGAACTCAGCGAGGTCGTAGCCGTCGTGCAGCAGACGACCCACGAAGCGGAAGACGCCCGCGTGGTCGCGCTCCGACACCACGTCCATCAGCTCGAGGAAGAGCTCGTCGCCGACCAGGCCGAGGATCCGCTGCACGTCGCCGCCGCTCGGCACCCCCTCGGTGAAGGAGAGCACCTGGTCGAGCAGCGAGAGCGCGTCGCGCATCCCGCCGTCCGCTTTCTGCGCGATGGGGAGCAGTACGTCGTCTCCCGCGTCGACTCCCTCGCCCGCGAGCACCTGCCGCATGCGCCGAACGAGATCCGCCGTCCCGATCCGATGGAAGTCGAATCGCTGGCAACGTGAGAGGATCGGGGGCGCGGCCTGCTGGATCTTCTGCGGCTCCGTGGTTGCGAAGACGAAGATCACACGTGGCGGCGGCTCCTCGAGGATCTTCAGAAGCGCGTTCCACGCCTCCCTCGTGAGCATGTGCGCCTCGTCGATGATGTACACTTTGAAGCGGTCCTGCTCCGACGGCGCGTACATGGCGCGCTCGCGCAGATCTCGCGCGTCGTCGACGCCACGGTTCGATGCCGCGTCGATCTCCACCACGTCCAGCGAGGTCTTCCCTGCCCAGATCCGCTGGCAGGAGTCGCACTGCCCGCACGGCTCACCTTCCGGGGTCCGGTTCGGACAGTTGAGCGCCATCGCCAGCACACGGGCCAGCGTCGTTTTTCCGACGCCGCGCGGCCCGCAGAAGAGGTACGCGTGCGCCACCCGGCCGCGCTGAACCGCCGAGCGGAGGGTCCCGGAGACGTGCTCCTGCGTCGCCACCTCCGAGAAGGTGCGCGGGCGATAAGTGCGGGCGAGTGCGGTTCGAGACAACGTAGAGAGTCGGCCAGGGAACGAGGGGCTTTCCAAAGGAGAGAATATAACGGACGCGGTCGTCAGTCGTCAGTCATCAGTCGTCCGCCGTATTGGAGACGAGAGACTGAAGACTGACGACTGCCCTTTCACATCCTCCACGCGTCCTCGACGTGCTGCACCGTGGGTGATCCTTCCGTGCGAAGCTGGACGGCCACGGCGTCGAAGCGATAGAGATCGCCTGGGCGGCCGTAGCGGCCGACCCAGGCCGCGGCGACCTGCTGGATCTCGCGGCGTTTCTTCCAGGTGATCGCCTCGAGCGGGTGGCCGTAGCCCAGGCCAGCGCGTGTCTTCACCTCCACGAATGCGACGACCTCGCCGCGGCGCGCGACGAGGTCGATCTCTTTGCGACCCATCCGGAAGTTACGATTGACGATGAGCCAGCCGGCGCGGGTCAGGTGCTCGGCGGCCATGCGCTCGCCGGCGTCGCCCAGTGGCTTGCCGCTCACCGTGGAGGCCGGTCAGCGGGCGTGAGTAGGGCTGGGGAGCCGCGGGGTAAGCTCGCGGCCGATGGCCCGGGCGATCTCGCCGACCTGCGTCATCAGCTCCTCGAACTGGGGCGGGTAGAGCGACTGGGCACCGTCGGAGAGGGCGTGCTCCGGGTCCGGGTGTACCTCGACGATCAGGCCGTCAGCCCCGGCGGCCACCGCCGCGCGTCCCATCGGGATCACCTTGGAGCGCAGTCCCGTGCCGTGGCTCGGGTCCGCGATGATGGGAAGGTGCGAAAGAGCCTTCACCACGGGAATGGCGGTGAGGTCGAGGAGGTTCCGCGTATGGGTGTCGAAGCTCCGGACGCCGCGCTCGCAGAGGATCACCTGGCCGTTCCCCTCGGCGAGGATGTACTCCGCGGAGAGGAGCAGCTCGTTGATGGTGGCGGCGATCCCGCGCTTGAGCAGCACCGGCCGGCCCGAGCGTCCGGCGCGCCGCAGCAGCGAGAAGTTCTGCATGTTGCGCGCGCCGATCTGAATGATGTCGGCGTACTGCGCCACGATGTCCACACCCTCGGGGTCGATCGCCTCGGTGACGATCGCGAGGCCGGTCTCGTCGCGAGCTCGGGCGAGCAGGCGGAGCCCCGCCTCGGCCATCCCCTGGAAGGAGTATGGCGAGGAGCGCGGCTTGAAGGCACCGCCCCGCAGGACCGTCGCGCCTGCGTCACGGATCTGCTGCGCCATACCCAGAATCTGCGCCTCCGACTCCACCGAGCACGGACCCGCCATCATCACCACCTCGTTACCGCCGATGCGAGTGCCGTTGGCGAGCTCGATCACCGTGGGCTCCTCCCGCCACTCGCGGGAGACCTGCTTGTACGGCTGCGAGACGTGGATGACCTGGAGCACGCCAGGGAGGGCCTCGAGGCGGCTCGCGTCGACGTTGCCGTCGTTTCCGACGAGCCCGACCGCGGTGCGTTGCTTACCCGGAATCGGCGCCGCCTCGTACCCCATCTCGCGGATGGTGTCGACCACGACCTGCACGTCTTCGGGGGATGCGTTGTGAGCCATTACTACGAGCATGATCCTGTCCACCAAGATGAAAGAATTGGCTGGTCCCCGCGCCACGGCATGGCGTCGGATCAGGCGACGCGACCCTCGGGTTGCCATGAACCGAGGAGCTCCACTCCCACGATGGAGGAAACACCCGCCTCCTCCATGGTTACTCCGTACACCCAATCCGCCGCTTCCATCGTGCGCGGATTGTGGGTGATGACGATGAACTGCGTGTCGGCCTTGAAATCCTGCAGAAGCTGGATGAAGCGTCCGACGTTGGATTCGTCGAGCGGGGCGTCCACCTCGTCGAGGACGCAGAACGGCGAGGGCTTCACCAGGTACAGGCCGAAAAGCAGCGCCAGCGCCGTCAGGGTCCGCTCCCCTCCGGAGAGGAGATGGATGCGCTGCGAGCGCTTCCCCTTCGGCGACGCGTGAATCTCGACGGTCGACTCCAGCGGGTCATCGGGCTCGGCGAGCCAGATGTCGCATTCGCCGCCCTCGAAGAGCGACTGGAACACGCGCCGGAAGTTCGTACGAACCGACTGGAAAGTCGACATGAACACCTCGCGCGCGGTGCGATTGATCTGGCGGATCGCGGCCACGAGATCGTCGCGCGCCTCGACCAGGTCGGCTCGCTGCTCGAGGAGGAAGTTCAGCCTCTGCTCCTCTTCGGCGTGCTCGTCGACCGCCAGCATGTTGACGGGCCCGAGGGCTTCGAGGTCGGATCTCGCGTCGCGGAGCGCGGTGCGCCAGACTTCGAGATTGCCGCTCGTCGGGGCCGGGACGCTGGACCGGAGCACCGGCCACGGCCGGGACCACTCGACCTCCACTCTCTCGGCCAGCCGCTCGGCGCGGGAGCGCATGTCGGCGATGTGGAGGTCGAGCTCGTGGCGCTCGGTCGCGGATACCGTCTCGGTGCGCCGTGCGGCGGAGACGCGCTGTGTCAGCTCGGCGACTTCTGCCTCCAGCTCCGAAGCGACCGCTTCGACGCGGGTCAGCTCCGCGCCCTCGCGGTCTCGAGCCTCGAAGAGCGCCTGGATCTCGGCGCCCGCGCGCTCGCGCAGCTGCCCGAGCCCTTCCAGCACATCCCGCAGCTCGGCCGCCTCGCGGTCGATGCTAGCCAGACGGCTGGCGGCCGCCGCCTCGCTTTGAAGAGCCGCGCCGCGGCGGCGCTCCGCTTCGCGCTGCTCCCCCTCCGCTCTGGCGGAGGCGACGCGCAGCTCCGCCTCCTCATCGCGAACGTTCTCCCAGCGGGCCTCCAGCTCCCGCAGCCGTGCGCGCGACGCTTCTTCGGCCGCGCTCGCTTGCGCCACCGCCGCCGTCAGCGAGGCGACCGAGTGCTCCATCTCCGTGGCCCGCTGCCGCGCCGACACGGACGCTTCTTCCAGCGCAACCATGGTCTGGAGGAGCTGCTCGCGGTCTTGACGCAGGCGTGCGTCCTGGTGCCGGTGCGCGGCCGCGTCGGCTTCGACGCGGCGCAGCTCGCTCTCGGCCACGCGGCGTGATTCCTCCGCCTCCACTGCCCTATCCTCGGCACTGCGCAGAGCCGCGAACCTGGCCTCCCACTCCGTCGACGAGCGCTTGAGCGAGAGCGCCGCTTCGTCGCGCTCCGAGCGGAGCCGCGCGAGCTCCTCACGCCGCGCCAGGATACCCTGCCCGCGCGTGCTCTCCCCGAGACGTACGACCCCGCGCCCATCGATGACGACCCCGTCCGGCCCGACGCGAGTCACCCCCGGCTCGAAGTGCGCGAGCGGATCGCCATCCACGATCACCAGGTCCCGCAGGAGGATCTCCACCCAGGCAGCGGGATTGCCCTGCCGGCCGACCGCGTCGAGCGGAAGAAGGAGCAGCGATCCCCCGCCCTGCCACTCGGATCGGAACCAGCCGCGGAGCCCGCGAGCGACCTCGAGGTCCGCGACGACCAGCGCCTGTAGAAGCGGGCCGAGATGCGCCTCGAGCGCGTCCGCGTTCTCCACGTTCCCCGGGATGAAGTCGGCCAGCGGACCCAGCACACCCGGGAAGCGGGCGCGCTCCGCCATAAGAGCCGTGATGGCCGGCGCGAAGCCCTCATATGCCCGCTCCACCGTCTCACGCGCCTCCACCTGCGCCACGAGCCGGGAGCGCCGGCTCTCCGCGAGCTGCACCGCCAGGCGGGCGGTCTGCTCCTCCGCCTGCAGCGTCTGGATCGCGGTACGCGCTGCCGCGGCATCCTCAGCGGCCTCTGCCACCCGCTCGCGCATGTCGGCGGCGCGTCGATCGGAGAGCGCCGCCTGCTGGGCCAGGTCCTCGAGCGCTTCATGAAGGTCGCGCTGCCGGGCCTCGACTTCGGCCGCGCGGGCCTCGAGCTCCCGTTCGCGGCGCTCCGCCGCGGAGCGCTCGCCTTCAGCGGCGGCGACTTCACGCGCGAGCCCTCTGGCGCGGGCGCCGGCCTCGTCGGTGTTGGTCCTTTCACGCGCAACGCCGCTGCGCAGCACCCGGCTGCCCTCGGCGTGCTCCGCGAGGCGGCCGCGAAGCTCTTCCAGAACGCCCAGGTGCCGAGCACCTTCGGTCTCCAGGCGAGCGAGCTCCTGCGCCAGCCCGCCGCGGCGCGCCTCCACCTCCGCCCGCTCGCGCACGAGCTGTCCGATGCGGAGCTCGCCGTGCGAGGCGCGCTCCTCGGCGATCAGGATCTCGCGCTCGCGCGCATCCAACCGCGCGCGGACCTGCTCCAGTCTGCTCGCGATCCCCAGCCGCTCCTGGACGAGCATGGTGAGCTCGACCCGCCGCTGCTCGATCCGCAGCTCGGCGGAACCGCGCGACGCGCCCGCCATCCGCCCCGCTTCGTCCAGCTCGGCGCGGCGGGCTTCGGAGCGCTCCAGCGCCTCCCGAAGCGCGCTGATCTCCGCCTCCGTGATCCACACCTCCAGCTCCAGTTGCCGGGAGCGAAGCTCCGAGTGCTGCTCCGCGCGGCGTTTCTGGCGGCTCAGCGACCGCACCTTGGACTCGACCTCCGCCACCAGATCTTCCAGGCGGGCCAGGTCCGCCTCGGCGGACTCCAGCCTCCGGGTCGCGGCGTGGCGGCTGTCCTTGTAGCGCCCGATCCCGGCCGCCTCCTCGAAGAGCATCCTCCGCTCCTCGGCCCGGTCGCTGAGCAGCGTCTCGATCATTCCCGCCTCGATCACCGCGTAGGCGTTGGAGCCAAGGCCAGTGTCCCGCAGGAGGTTGTGGATGTCCCGAAGCCGGCAGGAGTTTCTGTTTAGCGAGTACTCGCTACCGCCCTCACGGAACACCTTCCGAGCGACCTCCACCTCGGTCTGCGGAATCGCGACGCGGCCCTGGTGGTTCTCGAAGCGGAGGGCGACCTCGGCGAAGTTGACCGGGCGGCGCCGCGTGGTCCCCTGGAAGATCACCTCTTCCATCTTGGAGCCGCGGACGGCACTGGCGCGCTGCTCCCCGAGCACCCAGCGAATCGAGTCGGCGATGTTAGACTTTCCGCAGCCGTTCGAGCCCACGATGGCGGTGACGCCGTCCCGGAACTCGAGCGTGGTCCGGTCGGCGAACGATTTGAAGCCGTACAGATCCAGCGCCTGGAGCCTCATTCAGTTTCTCAGGGGCACCATGCCGCTCCGGGCCACCAGCGCGGCCTCCAGCCCGGCCGAAGTGAGCAGCATCCGCATCGGGACGGAGCTGGCGGTGTCGCGATACGCTCCGGCGTACAGCTGCCAGCGGTAGGTGCTGTCGGAATACGGCATCGGCAGCGCGTACGCCGGAATGTTGCGCGCGAGCAGCGAATCGGTCGCGGCCGTCGCCGCTCCCTGGCTCGGGTACTCGGCGAGCTGGAAGGCGAGCGGCGCGCTCTGCACGAGGGCGGTAGAGCCCGCCGCGTCCTCGCCGTTCACCACCCCGTCGGCGACCAGCGACTCTTTCAGCCGGCGCGCCGCGGTGGTATCCGGGAGAGCGCCCGCCAGGATCTTGTAATATACGATCCCGTCGATCTCCTCGGGGGAGAGGAAGATCGGCGCGCTGGTCACGCGCTCGCGATCGGTATTCAGCCGTTCGAGGGCGGCCGGGAGCGACTGAAAGGCGATCACCTGGACGGAATACGGCAGCGGAGCGCCGGCTCGAAGCGCGGCGGCGGGCGCGTTGCCGGTGGAGATCGCCGAGACGGTCGTGTCCACCCCCGCGCGTTCGGCGAGCAGGGTCGGCCAGGGGAGCAGGTCCGGGCGGAGCCGTCCAACGACGTAGCCGGCGAGCGCGAGCACGACCACCCCGAGCAGGAGCCAGAGGGCGAAGTAGATCGGCCGTCGCCGCGGCGGGCTGCGCATGGGAGGCGGGGGGAGGTGCAACTCGCTGTCCTCGTCCCGCATCGGCTCGGCCGCCGGCGGTGCAGGGATCGGTGGCACCGGGAGAGGCGCGTACACCGTGCGCTCGGACCGGGAAGCCGGGAGCAGACTCGGCTTCACCAGGTTGGCTCGCACCACCGCGCCCGCCTCGACGAAGGGGGCCAGCGCCCCCGGCGATTCCAGCTCTCCGAGCACCAATACCTCCGTGACCCACCTGGAGATCGCCGAGATCGCCGGGGCATCCGCGGGGGCGAAGACGACGAGGGTCGCGCCGGCGTCGCCAAACCCCGTAATCAGCCTGGTCCAGCGCGGGTTCTGGTAGATCTCCTCGACGTCGGGCGTGTAGGTGCCCGCCGGGATCAAGTGGAAGCCGCGGTCGGGCACCGGCCGCGCGCTCCGGGTGATGGAAACGCCGTACAGGAAGACGTCGACGAGCCCATCGATGTTGTCGCCGCCGATGAAATCGTGGAGAACCGGACTCTCGAGGTGCAGGTCCGCGAGCACGATGCGGCGGCCCGAGCGGGACCAGGACGCGCACAGCTCGACGGCCGTCCGCGCGGCCCAGTCCAGGGCCGGATCGGTGACCAGCAGAAGCACGAGCGTCCCCGTCGGCTCCGCGCCGGGGGGCGTGTCTCTATCGTCCGCGGGGTCGTAGATCGTGGGGGGAGGGAGGACGGTATCGTCCAGCCGTCCAGGAGGCGAGGAATCGCTCATCGAGGCGCTTGCACCGTTTCGGCCGTGACCCGCCGCCGGCTCGGGCAGAGGCCGGCGAGCCCGTGAGTCCCAAGCGTGAGGGAGTGGAAGGCCGGAAGATAAAAGGAAAAGCGGGCGTGGAGCAAGCGGAAAGAGATTCCGCTCAGGCCGACTCCTGCGGCTCGAGAAGGTGCAGCGGAGCATCTCCCCAGAGCCGCTCGAGCTGATAGAACTCTCGCGCGGACGGGTGGAAGACGTGCACCACGAAGT